>JAAZUZ010000069.1 GCA_018623875.1 Synechococcus sp. HW_metabat.21 | reverse complement strand
CTCTTCCCGATGGTGGCCGAGGCAGAGCCGCGGCAGCAGGCCTGGCGTGAAGCCGCCGATGCCCTGGCGGCCGAGGCGGAGCGGGGGCTGGCGGTGGTCTTGCTCTGCGAAGGGGATGCCTCCCTGTTCGCGAGCTGCTCCTACGCCTTATTGGCTTTGGCCGATCGGCATCCCTCGGTTCCGGTGGCGGTCGTTCCGGGCATCACGGCCGCGGCTGCGGCCGCGGCGGCTGCTTCCGCTCAGGGTCTGCCCTGGCCCCTGGCCCTGCAGCAGGAGGGGCTCTTGATTCGGCCCACTCCCGAGACCCCCGCTGAGCTCGAGGCCCTGTTGGATTGGGCCCAAGCGCAACAGGCGGTCTTGGCGTTGCTCAAGTTGGGCCGCCGCTGGCGCTGGGTGCAGCCGTTGCTGGAGCGGCGTGGACTGCTTTGCAGCAGCCTTTTTGCCCAACGGGTGGGCTGGCCCGATCAGCTCTTGGCCCGCGCGGATGCGATCGCGGCCGATGAGCAGCCTTACTTTTCACTCCTGCTGATCCGTCAGGGTTGGCCTGAGGTTCTGCCCTGAATGCCATGAGCACCATCGACTGGTTCGCCCTGCTGCACCCGGTGCTGGTGATCCTCTTCGTCTATCCCCTGATGGGGGCGACGGTGCGCCTGGGCTTGCTCGTGCGCGAGAAGCGCCTGGGAATCACCAAACAGCCTGAGCCGGTGCCCCAGGAGCATGCGGACCACGGTCTTTGGTTAACGGTGGGCGTCATCGTCGCCGTCCTGATTGCCCTGGTTTATTCCTTCAGCAAGGCCTACCTGGAGGCGGGCGCGGACTTCAGCGGCGGCGTTAGCCGTTTGGCGCTGTTGCTGTTGGTCTCGGCTGGGTCCTTGGTGGCTCTGGCGGCGCTTTTGCGGGTGCGCCGTGCCCTTTGGCGGGCAACTTTTGCGCTGCTCTGCTGGGCCGGTGTTCTGGGTTTGGGCAGTCAGCCGGAGATCTGGCGGCTCTCGGACAATCCCTTCAGCGCTGGCTTCTGGAGTTCCCACTATTGGGCCGGGGTGCTTCTGAGCGGGCTGATGCTGTTCACCCTTTCGGCGCGGCCTGAGATCAAACGCATCCCTCAGCTGCGGCAGCTGCACATCAGCGCCAACGTCCTCATCCTCCTGTTGTTTGCCGTCCAAGGGGTGAGCGGCACCCGCGACCTGCTTCAGATCGGCGGCAATTAGGCCGAGAGGGCCGCTGCGGTGCGATCCAGCAGGGCCACCGCTTCGGCAGGGGTCGGTGCGCGCATCAGGGCGTGACGCAGCTGGGGTGCTCCGGTGAAGCCGGTGCAGGTCCAGCCCATGTGTTTGCGGGCGATCAGGAGTCCGTGGTCGCCTTTGGCTGCCACCAGCGCCTCGAGCTGTTCTTTGGCCAGCAGCACCCGCTCAAGGGGGGTGGGTTCCTCGGGGATCGGCCGGCCGCTGAGGGCCGCATCGATCTGACCCACGAGCCATGGAGCTCCCATGCTGCCCCGGCCCACCATCACCCCATCGGCTCCGGTGCGCTCGAGGCAGCGCAGGGCATCGGCGGCGGAATTGACGTCGCCATTGGCGATCACCGGGATGGCGAGGGCCCGTTTGACGGCGGCGATGGCGTCCCAATCGGCGCTTCCTTTAAAAGCCTGCTCGCGGGTGCGGCCATGGAGGGTGAGCAATTGGGCGCCGGCGCTCTCGAGTTCCCGGCACCAGGCCACCGGGTTCAGGTCGCTGCCGCACCAGCCCAGCCGGGTCTTCACGGTGACCGGGATGGAGACCGCCGCGGCGACCGTCTCCACAATCCGGCTGGCCAGGTCGGGCTCGCGGATCAGTCCGCTGCCGCCACCTTTTTTGGCGATTTTTTTGACCGGGCAGCCCATGTTGATGTCGATCAGGAAGGCCCCGGCGGCTTCCGCCCTGCGGGCTGCATCGGCCATGGACTGGGGCCGGTAATCAAACAGCTGCACCCCGATGGGGCCTTGCTCGAGCGCGAGCTCCTCCACCTTCTGCAGGCCATGGCCCAGCTCCAGGCTGGTGGCGTTAACCATCTCGGTGAACAGCAGGGCATCGGGGGCCCAGCGGCGCACCAGGCCCCGGAAGATTCGATCACTGACCCCGGCGAGCGGGGACTGCAGGGCGCGGCAGCGCAGCTCCCGCGGTGCACCACGGCCGGGGAGTTGGAGCGGTGCGCTGGAGAGGGTGGGCGTGATCATGGTGATCCGATTCTCGGACTCCAGGTCGATGCCCGTTCCTTATCCGCTCAGCCAGGAGCTCTTGGAGGCGGTCCTCGAGGACCGCACCAGCGACCGCTTTGTCTGCGAATTGATCTGGCCGCGCCTGGGATATGAGCCCGATGGCGCGGGGATCTGGAGCGCCGGCCCAGGGACGGAGGCCAGTTGGCGGGAGTCCTTCCCCGCTGAGCCCCAATTCATCGCCCAGCGTCCGGCAAGCGTGGCCCTGACTCGCTCCGTTCCGAAGCCCTTCAAGCAATTGCTGAAGGAGCAGCTCGGTTTTGGGGGCTACAAGATCGGCGGCCTCTATCCACGCCGGACCCGCCGAGCCACCGCCGTGAATTGGCTGCTGGCCTACCTGGCGCAGCGGGGCGAGCCCTTGCCCGTCAGCGGGCCGATGCCTCCGCTGTTGGATCAGCCGGCCGATCCAGTCCAGGGGCATCCAGGCGATCTGCCGATTGCCTGATCCCTAGCTGGTGGGCTGGCAGCGCCAAGACCCAAAGCCCCACGATCAACACCTCCAAGCTCAGGAGCTGCAGGATTCGGCTGGGAGCTCCCTCCCGCATGGTCAGGCCTGGATGCTGACGGGCGTTCCTTTGGGTGTGTTCTCAAACAGCCAGCGGGCATGGGGGCTGGGAATGCGGATGCAGCCATGGCTGCGGGGCACGCCAAAGGCCTCATTGGCCTGCTCCTGCCAAGGAGCCCCATGCATGCAAATCATTCCGTTCTGGGTGATGCACATGGCCCAGGGCACATTCGGGGCCACATAGTCCCGGCCACGCATGGTCACGCTCCGGTACTTGTCGTAGACCTGGCCAAGCCCCATCGGTGTGGGTGTAGCCCCTTTGCCGGTGCTCACCAACACCGTGCGAACCAGCTCTTCTTGTTGGTTGTAGACGTAGAGCTTCTGGTCGGAGAGATCGACCACGATCGAGGCAATCAGTTCCACCATCGCGGGAGACCGCCGTCGGGCGGGGGACAGAACACCCTCCCTCTAGCGAGACTCGCCTGGTCTTGTTTTGAGACTGGCGGAAAGATTTTCGCTTCTGCCGGCCTGTAGGGTCGGAATACGGCAGTTGTTGCGATAACTCTTTGGCGTTGCCCGTCGTTGCCATTATTGGCCGCCCCAACGTGGGCAAATCCACGCTTGTGAACCGCCTCTGCCGCAGTCGCGAGGCCATCGTTCACGACGAACCGGGCGTCACCCGCGATCGCACGTATCAACAGGGCTATTGGCGGGACCGTCATTTCAAGGTGGTCGACACCGGCGGCCTGGTCTTCGATGACGACAGTGAATTTCTGCCGGAGATTCGCGAGCAGGCCAACTTGGCCCTCTCGGAAGCATCCGTCGCCGTGGTCATCGCGGATGGTCAGCAGGGCTTAACCGCGGCCGATGAGTCCATCGCCGAGTGGCTGCGGGGGCACAACGTCCCGGTGCTTCTCGCGGTTAACAAATGCGAGTCGCCCGAGGCGGGTCTCGCCATGGCGGCGGAGTTCTGGAGCCTGGGCCTTGGGGAGCCCTATCCGATTTCCGCGATCCACGGGGCGGGGACCGGTGATCTGCTCGACCGGATGGTGGACCACCTGCCCGCCGCCGAAGAACTGGAAGGCGAAGAGCCCATCCAAATGGCCATCGTTGGCCGCCCCAATGTGGGCAAGTCCAGCCTGCTCAATGCGGTCTGCGGTGAGAGGCGAGCCATTGTCAGCCCAATTCGCGGCACCACCCGGGACACGATCGATACCTCGATCGAGCGGGAAGGGAAGCCCTGGAAATTGCTGGATACCGCCGGCATTCGCCGCCGCCGTTCGGTCAACTATGGGCCGGAGTATTTCGGCATCAACCGCAGCTTCAAGGCGATCGAGCGCTCCGATGTCTGTGTGCTCGTGATCGATGCCCTCGATGGCGTCACTGAGCAAGATCAGCGCCTGGCGGGGCGCATTGAAGACGAGGGCCGGGCCTGCGTCGTGGTGGTGAACAAGTGGGATGCCATCGAAAAGGACAGCCACACCATGCCGGCCATGGAAAAGGAGCTGCGGGCCAAGCTCTATTTCCTCGATTGGGCTCCGATGCTCTTCACCTCCGCCCTGACCGGTCAGCGGGTGGAAAGCATCTTTGCGATTGCGGCCGTGGCGGTCGAGCAGCACCGCCGCCGGGTCAGCACGTCGGTCGTCAACGAGGTGCTGCGGGAAGCCGTCAGCTGGCGCTCTCCCCCCACCAGCCGCGGCGGTCGCCAAGGCCGGATCTACTACGGCACCCAGGTGGCTGTTCGGCCTCCGAGCTTCACCCTGTTCGTGAACGACCCGAAGTTGTTTGGAGACACTTACCGTCGCTACGTCGAACGGCAAATCCGTGAAGGTCTGGGCTTTGAGGGGTCGCCGCTCAAGTTGTTCTGGCGCGGAAAGCAGCAGCGCGACGCGGAGCGGGACCTGGCTCGGCAGCAGGCCCGGGGACGCTGATCTCCTCATTCCGCATCAGCCCTGATGGATTGGTTGCGGCAGATCCCCATCGGTCAGTACGTCGATGGGACGAGTAGTTGGCTGCGGCTTCTCGATGCCCGCTTGAAGCTGAGCTGGACGGTGGCCTTTTTGCTGACCCCGATCCTGGCCGGCCCCTGGTGGCGCTTGGCTCTGGTGGGCTTGCTGCTGCTGTTCACGGCGTTCAGTGGTCTGCCCTGGCGCCTCTGGCGCCGCACCCTGCCGCTGTTGCTCGTGCTCTCGATCTTGGTGGGTGCCCTGGCCACCACCCTGCCGACGGGATCGCTCGCGCCCGCCTCCTTGAACCGGCCCCCCCAGGAGCTGGAGCTCGGGGCACAGCAGCAGGGGATGCGTTGGGAGCTGGTGCGATTGGGGCCGGTGCAACTGGGCCCGCTGCCCTTGGGGCCTTTGGTGGTGACCCGCCGCTCAGCGGAGTTGGGGGTCAACAGCGCCACGCTGCTCTTCACGGTGATTCACAGCGCCAACCTCCTGCTGCTCACGACTCCACCGGAGGAGTTGGTCTGGGGTTTGAGTTGGTGCATGGCCCCCCTGGCTCGCGTGGGGGTTCCCGTGGAGCGCCTCGGTTTCACCTTGCTGTTGGCTCTTCGGTTCCTGCCGCTGGTGCAAGAGGAATTTCAGAACCTGCTGCGCTCCCTGGCTACCCGTTCGGTCAACCTGCGGCGCTTGGGCTTCCAGGCGTCCGTCGGCCTGGTTTTGGCCCTGGGCGAGCGCCTGCTAGCCAACGTGTTGTTAAGGGCTGAACAAGGCGCCGAAGCCCTTTTGGCCCGGGGTGGTCAGTGGGTCGCGCCCTCACAGCTGCTCCGTTCTCGTCTTAGGGCGCCGCTGCTTCAGGCCCTGGGCTGGCTTGGCTTGCTTGCGGTGTTGGCGCTGCGTTGGCGCTTCGGTGCGCTTTGATAGACGGTTGGCAGCCCCAGGCGTGTGAGCAACGAGCGCTACCTCAATCACCCCACCTTTGGCCTGCTGTACCGCGTGGCCGAGGCCGGTGAGGGGCGCGAGCTGTACGCCACCCTCTACGCCCAGCGCATGTTTTTCCTGGTGACGGTCCAGGGCCGCAGCGTGGAGTTCGAGGTCATTCCCTTGATGGATGCGCGCCATCTCGCCGAGCAAAACCTCAATCGCGCCCGCCGCGAAGGCCCCGAAGTGCATGCGGGCTGGCGACAATTGTTTGATAAGACCTTCATCTAACGCTTGGGCCCCTCCCCTGCTGCAGCCCGTCTTCAGGCCCTGAACGAGCAGTTGCCCGCCCACACCCGCCTCTTGGCGGTGAGCAAGGGCCATCCCGCGAGCAGCATTCGCGCCTTAGCGGAAGCCGGGCAGTGCAGTTTTGGTGAGAGTCGCCTGCAAGAAGCGACGGCCAAGCAGCAAGAGCTGGCCGATCTCGACGGATTGGATTGGCATTTCATCGGTCGTCTCCAGGCCAACAAGGTGCGGCCAGTTCTCAAGCAATTCAGCGCGGTTCACTCCGTGGATTCCTTGGCCTTGGCTGAGAGGGTCTCGCGGATTGCCGGTGAGGAGGGTCTCCGTCCCGCGGTCTTTCTGCAGGTCAAGTTGCGCCCAGATCCGAACAAGGGGGGGCTCTCCGCTGATGAATTGGAGCAGGAATGGCCGCGGCTTCAGCAGCTGCCCAACATGCGGATTGTGGGTCTGATGACCATGGCGCCCCTGGGGTTGGAGGCGGCTCAACGGCAGAGCCTTTTTGCGGAGTGTTCGGCTCTCGCTCAGCGTTTGGGGTTGGCGGAATTGTCGATGGGAATGAGTGGTGATTGGCCCGAGGCGGCTGCCGCCGGGAGCACCTGGGTGCGGGTGGGTTCAGCCCTGTTTGGTCCGAAGCCTTGAAACCAGCAAAAAAGCCAACAATGACTCGCTGAAACCCTTGTCAGCACCCGCGTGGGACGCTATCTAAGTCAAAAGCCCAATCCGAGGTTTCACGGTGTCGTTGTTCTCCCGCCTGCGTGCAGTTGTCTCCGGAGACGATTACCTCGACGGTTACGACGATGAGGATCTCGATTACGACCAGGGCGAAATGCCGGAAACCAGCGGTTCGACCCCCTCGGGTGCTCTGGCGCTGACCAGTGATTTCGACGCCGTTGATCCTTTCGCGGGCAGCAACGTGATCGGCATGCCTGGGATCTCCACCTCAGCGGCGGAAGTCACCTTGATGGAGCCCCGCAGCTTCGACGAGATGCCCCGCGCCATTCAGGCCCTGCGCGAACGCAAGACCGTGATCCTCAACCTCACGATGATGGAGCCCGACCAGGCTCAGCGTGCGGTGGACTTCGTCGCGGGCGGCACCTTCGCCATCGATGGCCATCAAGAGCGCGTCGGCGAAAGCATCTTCCTGTTTGCCCCCAGCTGCGTCACCGTCACCAGCGCCGGTAGCGAGGAAGCTTCGGCTCCCACCGTCGTCTCCCGCGAGAGCGTTGACGAGCCCCAGGACATTGCCCCCACCCCCGCTTGGGGCCGTGAGTACGGCGCGAACGTCGGTTGAGCTTCACCTCTCCCACCACCTTCGGGGTGATTGGCCTGGGCCGTATGGCCCAGGCTTTGCTGTTTCCATGGCTTGAGAGCGGTCTGGTGCAGCGCACGGCCGTCCGTGCCGTGGTCGCGTCTGAGGCGTCGGCCCAGCGGCTCCAGGCCGAGAACCTGCGGGTGAGTGTCGATGGTCAAGAGGCCTGGGCCTCTCCCGTGGTGCTGCTAGCGGTCAAGCCCCAGCAGCTCGATGCTGTGGCTGCCGCAGCACCCGCTCCCGCGCCTGGGACCTCGCCCCTCTTGGTGTCGGTGTTGGCGGGGGTGAAGCTTGAGCGCCTGCAGCGGCTGTTTCCCGGCTGGCGAGTGGTGCGCTCGGTGCCCAACACCCCCTGCTTGGTGCGCGCGGGCCTGACGGCATTGGCCTGGGGAGAGGGTGTGGAGGCGCCGCAGAAGCGCTGGTTGCTGGAGTTGTTCGCCCAGGTCGGCGAGGTGCTCGAGCTGCCGGAAACCCAGTTGGATCCTTTTTTGGCGCTGACCTCCTCCGGACCTGCCTTTGTCGCTCTGGTGGCTGAAGCCATGGCCGACGGTGCCGTGGCATCGGGATTGCCCCGGGCCCAGGCCCTGCATTTGGCCCATCGCACCTTGGCGGGCACGGCGGCGCTCTTGCATGAGCAGCAGCTGCACCCTGGCCAGCTCAAGGACATGGTGACCAGTCCGGGCGGCACCACCATTGCGGGGGTCAGGGCACTCGAGCGCGCGGGCCTGCGGTCGGCCTTGATCGAGGCTGTTGTCGCGGCCGCTGAGCGCAGCCGCGCCCTGGGCTAGGCCTCTTTTTTCTTGTCCCCCAGGCGGGGCTCGGTGCCCGCCGCGATCCGGCTCAGGTTGCTGCGGTGCCGCCAGATCACCAGCACGGCGGCGACGATCGAGAGGCTGAGGTAGGCCGGACGGACCGTTTCGCCGAGGGAGGCGAAGCGCGCCAGCATCAACAGCGG
>JAAZUZ010000068.1 GCA_018623875.1 Synechococcus sp. HW_metabat.21 | reverse complement strand
GGCCGAGCAGCTGCGGCAGCACTGGCTGGAAGGCCGGACCACCGCCGTGGTCACCCCCCAGGAGAGGGCGCGGCTGGAGCCCCTGCTGATGGCGCCGCTGCCGGACGGTGTGGGGCCGGCCTTGGTTTTAGGCAGCGGCGGCAGCACAGGCGGTCGTCGGTGGTGCCTGCAGCCGCTGGCCCATCTGCAGCGAGCGGCCGTGGCCACGGCCGAATGGCTTGGGGGCATTGGCCTGGATGCAGGCGCTTGTGAGCTGCTGAACCCCCTGCCGCTGCACCACATCAGCGGTCTGATGCCCCTGGTGCGCGCTGAGCATTGGGAGGTGCCGCTGCGCTGTCTGCCGCCGCAGTGGCTGCGGGAACCGGCCCTGCTGGCGCAGCAGGCCCCCTTGGATCCTGCGCGGCCGGCCTTGCTCTCCCTGGTGCCGACGCAACTGCAGCGGCTGCTCGAGGATCCAAGCGGCTTGGCTTGGCTGCGGGGCTGCGCCCTGATCTGGGTGGGGGGTGCGGCCTTGCCCCAGCCCCTGGCGGAGGTTTGCCGGCGGGAGGGCTTGCCCCTGGCCCCTTGTTACGGGAGTACCGAAACCGGAGCGATGGTGGCGGCCCTCGCGCCCCAGGCGTTTTTGGCGGGGGACAGCGGGTGTGGTCAGCCCCTCTCCCATGCCGAGCTGCGGCTGGAGCCCAGCACTGGCGCCTTGCAGATCCGCAGCGGCAGTTTGGCGGCGGCCTTGTGGTCCGGGAATACCTGGCAACCGTTGCCGCTGCAGCAGGGCTGGTGGAGCAGTGGCGATCTGGCGCGCTTGGAGGCCCGTGGTCTTCAGCTGCTGGGCCGCCGCGATGGGGCGATCCAAAGCGGCGCTGAAACGGTCTTCCCGGACCAGGTGGAGGAGGCGCTGCTTGGGTTGATCCGGCAGGCAGGGCTCGCGATTGAGGCGGTGCTGCTGCTGCCCCAGGACGACCCCCTCTGGGGAGCGCGTTTGTCGGCGCTGGTGCGGCCGGCCGAGCCCCAGGACTGGCCCGCCCTGGAGCAGAGCCTGCGGCAGTTGGCTGCGCACTTGCCGCCGGCCCAGCGGCCCCGCCAATGGCTGCTGTGTGAGGTCCTGGAGCGCAACGCGATGGGCAAGTGGGAGCGCCAGCGCTGGCGCCAATGGCTGCAGTCCCGGCCGTGACAGATCGCGCCTGAGTTGCTAGAAGCGGCCTGTGGCGGGAGGACCCATGGCCGAGAGCAACCTCACCGAAGCCAGCAATCAAAAGCTCGCCGCTGGATTGCTCGCGATCTTTTTGGGGCCCTTCGGTGTGCACAAATTTGTGCTCGGTTACAACACCGCTGGCCTGATCATGTTGCTCGTCACGGTCCTGACCTGTGGTGTCGCAGGTTTTGTGATGGGGGTAATAGGAATCATTGAAGGCATCATCTATCTCACAAAAACTCCCGAGGAATTCGAATCGATCTATCTGCAGAACAGCAAAGAGTGGTTCTGAGGTGCTGCTGTGAGGTCAGCACATCTTTGGGTCTTGCCGCTCTCTGCGCTCTTGAGTGTGGGCCTGTTCGCCACAATTCCAGCTGAGGGATTTCATCCCTTTGCACTTCTCGCCAGCTTGTTGCCGCTGCAATTGGCGGCTCTATTTTGGTGCCTTGGGGTGGTTTCTAAAGGGGCTGAATCCCGCCTTGAAGGGCAGAGGCTTCCAGCCAACGATTGATTCCTTGTGGCAATTCGCAGCGCTGCCGTCCGTCGGCTCGGATGGCGACATGGCGGGTGAGACCCTCTGCGACCAGTTGGTCTTCGCTGCTGAAGCTGTAGCGCACTTCAAAACAGCTGGGATCGAGCCGGGTTGGTTTGAGCTGGATCGTCAGTGGTGAGCCGCAGATCAGCGGGCGGCGGAAATCCGCGCTGCAGTGAACGATCGGGAGTCCCACCTCGGGCGTACAGCCGGGGGTCGGAAAAATCTCGGCGGCGTTGAGGCCAAAGCGCTCCAGGCTTTCTTCGTAGGCCTCATGGCACCAGCGCAGGAGCTGTTGGAAATGCAGGACGCCAGCGGCATCGGTTTCGCCGAAACGCACGCTGCGGCAAAGCATCAACCAGCTGTTCGGATTCATGGCGCGCTGCAGTCAAACCCGCGTTGGGGTCTTCACCGGTGATTCAGTTTGAGGGATGGCATGGCGTCGCGGCCGCCTGCAACAAGAGGTTGATTAGCTGAGTTGCACCAGCGGGAAGCGCAGCAGGTCAGAGCCAGCCCAACCACCAAAACTCACCCCGAGACGCAGCAACCAGTAGCTCAGAAGGGCCATGACACCAGCGCCGAGGGGCCACGCCGGAATCCCCGTCGGCAATAGGCGGCGTTGGCGGATCGAGGCGATGGACCAGCTCACCAGGGCCACCGCCACCACCGGGCCAAAGGCATGGAGTTGCAGCGCCCCATCCAGGTTGCCGGTCAAGCTGGCGGCGGTGGCGCGGGTCAGATAGCAAGTCGGGCAGGGAATGCCCGTGAGCGCCCGCAGCGGACAGCTCCAGCCGGGCAGGCCTGGGTGCAGGCCCTTGAGCCAAAGGCCTCCGAGGAGGCCGGTGGGCAACAGATAGCCGCTGCGTTGAAGCCGTTGAAGAAACCGGTTAGCGGTCAACCGAGCCCATGATCACGTCGATCGAGCCCAGGATCGCCATGATGTCGGCCACCTTCGCTCCCTTGAGGATGTGAGGAAGGATCTGCAGGTTGGTGAAGTCGGCCGCGCGGATCTTGAAGCGCCAGGGGGTCACATCGTTGTTGCCCTGCAGGAAGACCCCGATTTCACCCTTGCCTGATTCCAGGCGGGTGTAGAGCTCGCCGTTGGGGATCTTGAAGGTCGGCGCCACCTTCTTGGCGACGATCTGATAGTCGAAGCCGGCAAATTCGCTGCCCTTGCCTTCGGCCATGCGACGCGCCTCGAGGTTCTCGGTGGGGCCGCCGGGGATCATCTGGCAGGCCTGGCGCAGGATTTTCAGGGACTGGCGCATCTCTTCGATGCGGACGCGATAGCGGGCGAAGCAGTCGCCTTCCTTCTCCCAGGCCACATCCCAGTCGAAGTCGTCGTAGCACTCGTAGTGGTCGACCTTGCGCAGGTCCCAGGGCACTCCGGAGGCCCGCAGCATGGGCCCCGAGAGGCTCCAGTTGATCGCTTGTTCGCGGGTGATCGTGCCAAGACCCTCAATCCGCTTGCGGAAGATTGGGTTGTTGGTGATCAGCTTTTCGTATTCGTCGATCTTCGGCCCGAACCAATCGCAGAAGTCCAGGCACTTGTCCAGCCAGCCGTAGGGCAGGTCCGCGGCAACACCACCGATGCGGAAGTAGTTGTTGTTGATCAGCCGTTGCCCGGTGGCGGCTTCCCAGAGGTCGTAGATCATCTCCCGCTCGCGGAAGATGTAGAAGAACGGTGTCTGGGCGCCCACGTCCGCCAGGAAGGGGCCAAGCCAGAGCAGGTGGTTGGCGATGCGGTTGAGCTCGAGCATCAACACGCGGATGTAGCTGGCGCGTTTGGGCACCGGCACGTTGGCCAGGCGCTCTGGGGCGTTGACCACGATCGCTTCGTAGAACATGCCCGCCGCGTAATCCATGCGGCTGACGTAGGGCACGAACATCACGTTCGTGCGGTTCTCGGCGATCTTCTCCATGCCGCGGTGGAGGTAGCCGATGACCGGCTCGCAATCCACCACGTCTTCACCGTCCAGGGTGACCACAAGCCGCAACACCCCGTGCATCGAGGGGTGGTGGGGCCCGAAGTTCACCACCATCGGCTCCGTGCGCGTTTCCAGCTGCGTCATGGGGCCGAGGAAGAGGGCTCGCTGCCGGGATCTTAGGAAGGAAGGGCCCGTTGCTTACACGTCCGCTGGTTCAGGCCTTTGATCACGTGCCTGTGCTGGCGGCGCAGGTGATGGCCAGTTTCGCTGCGCTGGAACCCCTTTTGCAGGAGCGCGGCGGTGGTTTGCTGATCGATTGCACCCTCGGTGGCGGCGGCCACAGCGCCCTCTTGCTTGAGGCTCACCCCAGCCTGCACCTGGTCGGGTTGGACCAGGACCCCACGGCCCGGCAGGCGGCGGCGGAGCGCCTGGCCCCCTTCGCGGATCGGGTCACAATCGTTGCCACCAACTTCGCGGACTACCAGCCCCAGGAGCCGGTCCTGGCGGTCATGGCCGATCTCGGGGTGAGCAGCCCCCAATTGGATGTGGCGGCGCGGGGCTTCAGCTTTCGCCAGGACGGACCGCTGGACATGCGGATGAATCCCCAGGCTGGGGAGACCGCTGCGGAGTTGATCGAGCGCCTCGAGGAAACCGAGCTGGCGGACCTGATCTACGCCTATGGCGAGGAGCGCCTCTCCCGGCGCATCGCCCGCAAGATCAAGCAGCACCTCGCGGAGCAGGGACCGTTTGCCGGTACCGACGCCCTGGCCTATCTGGTGGCCGGTTGCTACGCCCCGAAGGCGCGCCGCGGGCGGATTCACCCGGCGACCCGCACCTTTCAGGCCCTGCGGATTGCCGTGAACGATGAACTGGGGGTTCTCGACCGCCTGTTGCAGCAGGCCCCCGATTGGTTGTTGCCCGGCGGGCTGATGGGGGTGATCAGTTTTCACTCCCTTGAGGATCGCCGCGTCAAAACCGCCTTCCGCAGTGATGAGCGGCTGCAGCGGGTCACTCGAAAACCAGAAACGGCTGGAGAGGAGGAGCAGAGCTCCAACCCTCGCAGCCGTTCCGCCAAATGGCGCGTCGCGCGAAAGCGCGATCTGAGTTGATCAGGAGTTGCTCATGATCCCGGTGTGGTCCTGGCTGCCGAACAGCTGGCGGTAGGCCGCAGTGCTCACGCAGATCAGGACTGGAGCCAGGACCAGCAGGCCGCCGGCATTGAACAGGTAGGCGACGCCAGCGACGACGCTTTCAACGATCACGAACCAGAGCACGGTCCACCAGCTGGGGTTCACGCCGTCGATGCCGGCCTGCAGGGTCTCCACGGGACGCTTGGTGCCGTAGAGGGACATCGGCACCAGGAACTGCTGGGTGACGACCAGCCAGATCTTGAAGACCGCGAAGGCGATCACCGGGATCCAGAAGAGGACGGTGTTGACCTTGCCGAGACCAAAGCCAATGCCCCAGGCCACGGCGCCGACAACGGCGAGCACGATGGCCAGGAGGAGGCTGGAGCCGAAGAGGCGGCCGCTGGCATCGCTATCCCAGCGGGTGAAGCTGCTGAAGCTGGGCTTGTGGCCTTCGAGGCTTGTCCAGGCACCGCGGGTCAGACCCACGGCGGCCCAGAGGGCCACGATGATGTAGCCGATGATCCCGACCACTAGGCCGATCTTGGTGGCGACGGGGTGCAGGAGGGCCGGTGCACCGAGGGCCAGGTGGAGCAGGCCGCTGCTGATCAGGCCGATGAAGGGGGCCATGATCACGAGCACCAGCACCTGGAAGAGCACAAAGGGCCAGGGGGCGCGGCAGAAGGCCTGCCAGCCATCCTCAATCGCTCGCAGGATGGAGAGCTTGTTAGTACCTGGGGTGGGCAATCCCATCGAAAAAGCAGGTGTTTGGCCGGAAAGTAGCGACCGCGACAGCGCCT
The DNA here is from genome assembly GCA_018623875.1 of Synechococcus sp. HW_metabat.21. Lineage (GTDB taxonomy): Bacteria > Cyanobacteriota > Cyanobacteriia > PCC-6307 > Cyanobiaceae > Vulcanococcus. The sequence continues at coordinate 2,655 of JAAZUZ010000068.1, read as the reverse complement.
GCCTACCAATCTTGAATTTTCGAAGCGCTAGGGCCGCCGCAGGGTCTTGAGCGTGTCTTCAAGGACGTCTCCGGCGCGTTCCACGTCGTTGCAAGTGCTGGGGCGTCCCAGGCTGAAGCGCACTGAAGCGGCCGCCTCGAGGCGGCTCCGGCCGAGGGCTTGCAGCACATGGGAGGGTTCGCCGGCGGCGCAGGCGGAGCCGCTGCTGACCGCCAGGTTGCGCCGGAGCGCTTGATGCAGGGCGCTGCCTTCGACGCCCTGGATGGTGATGTTGAGGTTGTGGGGTAGGCACTGCGTAGGGCTGCCATTGCGCTCAATTCCCCCGAGGGCTTGGCAGCGCTCCCAGAGCGCATCCCGCAGTTGGGCGAGCCGTGGCCCGCGGCTATCCCGATCCGCCTCGGCCAGCTCCACGGCTTTCGCCAGGCCGACAATCAAGGGCACCGGCAGGGTGCCCGCCCGCAGTCCCCGTTCGTGACGGCCTCCGTGTTGCTGGGGGGCGAGCTCGACCCCGGGGCGGATCGCGAGGGCACCGATGCCTTTGGGGCCATAGAGCTTGTGCCCGCTGAGGCTGAGCAGATCGAGGCCGGATGGCAGGGGCACATGCCCGACCGCCTGGGCTCCATCGCAGTGGACCAGCACCTGCCGCTCCCGGCAGAGCTGAACGATGGCCTCCATCGGCTGGAGGACGCCGATCTCGTTGTTGGCGGCCATAACGCTCACCAGCAGCGTCTCCGCGCTCAGGGCCTCCTCCAGTTGGTTGAGGTCGATCCGGCCGTCGGCCTGGGGCGCCAGACAGACCAGCTCAAAGCCGTGCCCCGCCAGATAGCGCATCGGATCGAGGACGGCCCGGTGTTCGGTGGCCAGGCAGATCAGGCGCCGGCGGGGGCCGCCCCGCCGCAGCTCCGCCTCCGCGACCCCCTTGATCGCCAGGTTGTTGGCTTCACTGGCGCCGCTGCAGAAGATCAGCGCCTCAGGGCTGAAGCCCAGGCTCGCGGCGATGGTGCTCCTGGAGCGCTGCACGACGGCGGCCGCGGTTAGGCCTGGGCGATGCAGCCGGCTGGCGGGGTTGGCGAAGTCCTCGGTCCACCAGGGCGCCATCGCCTGCACCACCGCCGCATCGCAGGGGGTGGTGGATTGGTAATCGAGATAGGTGACGCCGGAGGCCATCGCCGCCCATGCTGGCAACCATGCTGCCGTTTTCGGGCGCCATGGGCCGTCGCATTGCACTCCTGTCGTTGCTGCTGGGCTCCGCCGCCCTCGGTCTGGCCGCCCGGGCTCAGGAGGTGCGTGATGGCGTCTTCTTCAAGCCCTCGGAGCAGCGCCCCGCCGATCTGGTGGTGCTGCGGGAATGGGGAACGATCGAGGGTGGGCACCTGATTGGGGTGCACGGGGCGAAGCCTGACCCCAACGACGCCACGGCCCGAACGATCGTCGTCTGGGTGGAATCGCCGACGGGGGTGGAGCTGGCCGTCGACAACCTGCGCTGCAGCAGCAGCGCGCCGATGCGCCTGACCAAGCGCGGCACTGCGCTGCTGATCAAGGAGCTCAACCCCGGCGGCCAGGTGACTGACGCCAACCGCCTGGATCACAAGATTTGGTGGGCGGCCTGTTTCCCGGAGCAGGCCGGCAAAGATCCCGCGACTTTGCAGGCCTTGGCCCGGCAGTTGGGCTACTCGGGTCAGCTGATCGAGCAGCAGCAGGTCGTGCCTGGAAACCCTCGATAGATTGCGGGGATGAGCCTCGAACCTGAAACCCAATCCGACGTCATGCCAGCGGCACCCGCCCGCTTGCTGCTGGTGGACGACGAACCGGGGCTGCGCACCGCGGTCCAGGCTTACCTGGAGGACGAGGGGTTCCAAGTCACGACGGCCGTCGATGGAGAAGACGGCTGGGCGAAGGCCCAGGAGTTGCTGCCCGACGTCGTGATCAGCGACGTGATGATGCCCCGCCTCGATGGCTATGGATTGCTTGGCAAGCTCCGGGAGGATGAGCGCCTGGGCGGGACTCCGGTCATCTTCCTGACGGCGAAGGGGATGACGGCCGATCGCATCGAGGGCTTCCAGGCCGGCTGCGACGACTACATCCCGAAGCCGTTTGATCCCGACGAACTGGTGGCGCGGGTCCACAACGTGGTGAAGCGCCAGGAGCGGCTGCTGACCGAGGCCGCCCGCTTTGCCGATGCGGACATCGGCCAGATGGCCAAGCAAATCACCGAGATCCGCTCCCTGCTGGCCACCGGTGGCAGCAAGCAACCGGCGGCGGCCGTGAAGCACGAGTTCACCCCCCGGGAAGCGTCGGTGCTGCAGCTGGTGGCGGAGGGAATGATGAACAAGGAGATCGCCCGGCGCCTGGAGACCTCCATCCGCAACGTCGAGAAGTACGTGAGCCGTCTGTTTACCAAGACCGGCACCGCGAGCCGCACGGAACTGGTGCGTTACGCCTTGGAAAACGGCCTGGTTGAGTAAGGACTGGCTGCCGGCGGCCCTGAACGGCGGTCACCGCTACCGGGACCGGGTTCAGGCTCTTGCGGTCAGCGTGGCGGGCTACTACGCCGAGCGCTACGTCCATTCCGATCCGTCGGTCTGGAGGGAGCGCTTGGCCGCCGGGGAGATCTGGTGCAACGGCCAGCAGCTCCGGGCCGATGGGGCGCTCTCC
>JAAZUZ010000228.1 GCA_018623875.1 Synechococcus sp. HW_metabat.21 | reverse complement strand
GTGGTCGTGGTGATCGTGGGAATGGTCGTGATCGTGCTCATGCACGCAGTGCCCGTGCTCGTGGTCGCAGTCGTCGTGGTTTTGCTGCGCGGCCACCTTGTCGCTTTCAAAGAGGCCCACGCTGAGCAGCAGCGGCAGGTTGACCTCCCCTTTGACCGAGCGCAGGATCCGCGCATCGGTTTTGATCTCCCGCAGCTTGGCTTCCACTGCAGTCAGGCGCTCCTCGCTCACCAGGTCGCACTTGTTGAGCAGAAGGATGTCGCCATAGACCACCTGGGCACGGGCCACTTCCCCATCGAGGATCTCGTCGCTGAAGTTCTCGGCATCGACCAGGGTGATGATGGAGTCCAGCCGGGTCTGATCCCGTAGATCGCTGCCCAGGAAGGTCATGGCCACCGGCAGCGGGTCGGCGAGCCCGGTGGTTTCCACGACCAAATAGTCGACCGGATCTGGACGGTCGAGGATTCGATAGACAGCGTCCAGCAGCTCTCCGTTAATGGAGCAGCAGATGCAGCCATTGCTGAGTTCGACCATGTCATCGCCGGTGGCGATGATCAGGTCGTTGTCGATGCCGATCTCGCCGAATTCGTTGACCAGAACAGCGGTTTTGACGCCCTGTTGGTTGGTGAGAATGTGGTTGAGCAGCGTGGTTTTTCCCGCGCCAAGGAATCCCGTCAGGATGGTGACGGGGAGCCCGCTGGGGGCCTGATCCATCAGGCTGCTGCTCATGGTGAAGGCGGCTCGCTGCGGCTTCGATCGTTCCCTTCAGTCTGGGACGTGGCCTGCAGCTTTAGACGCTGCTCAAGCCACAGGCCTTCAGATAGGTCTGGTCGATCGCTTGGCTCTCGGCTGAGCCCGTGAGGTCCTTGTAGGTCTTGGCCGCGGCTTTGGCTCCCGCGCCATCGCCGTCGGAGAGGGCATCGAGCATGGCGTTGATCACGCCGAGTTCCTGTTGCTCGAGCTTGAGATACTCCGATTGGGCGCTTTTGCAGGGTCCGTCCTGGAGGCTGGCTTGAATGCTCTGGAGGGCATCCATGTAGCTCGAGGCGATGGCCCGGGTCTGCTGGATGAGGGCCTCATGGTCGTGGGCCTTGCCCGGATCAAAGCGATCCGGAGAGAGCTCAACCGCCGCCAGAAGATGACCCTCGAGGGCGGTGATCGCACCTTCGTTGTAGGCGTAGACCTCTTTTTGCGGGCCGCTCATCGCCGTCGGGTCTGCGCTGGGCGATTGGCAGGCCGTTAGGGCTAGGAGGCCTGCTGCGATCAAGCCGACTCGGGAACCAGAACGTTGGATGAATCGCATCGGCGGCGGAATGGCAGTCCGTCACCACAGCCTGCTGAGGGGATCACTGCATGGCAACGGCGCTGTCTTTGGCGAGATTGAGAACTGTTATCATTCCCGAATTCGCTGAGTGCTGTTGTCGCGCTGGTTTGCTTTTGCCCAGAGGGGGGTGGTCTCGGCCGGATTGACGGCTGCTGCGCTGGGACCGGTCGCGCTCGCCGAGCCCGTTCCGTCCGTGGTGGCGGCCAACGGGATTCTTTGCGACCTCGTTCGCGTTGTGGCCGGCGCCGAGGTTGTGGTGGCGTGCCTCGTCCCGGACGGGGCTGATCCCCACGACTACCGATTGACGGCCCGTGATCGCTCGGCGATCGGATCGGCGTCGGTGGTTTTGATCAACGGCTACCGGCTGAGCCCAGCTTTGGAGCGCGTTGGGCGGCTGAAGCGGACGGTGAAGGTCGCCGAGGTGGCTGTCCCGTCGAGCCCTGCTCGAGATCCGCACGTTTGGCACAACCCTCTGCAGGCCGCGGCAATGGCGGCGGTGGTGTCCGATCAGCTCCAGGGTCTTGTTTCGGCGCGATCAGCGGATGTGATCAGTGCCCGCGCGTTGCGAGTGCGCGAGGAGCTGGCGCAGCTGGACCGGTGGACGTCTCGTCAGTTCGACACGATTCCGAAGACTCATCGCGTCGTCCTGACTGAGCATGACGCGCTTTCCTCATTGGCTGCCCGTTATCAAGTTCGCTATGTGCCCTTGATGCAATCCTTCGCTTCGGGCGGTCCGTTGCGTCCGAGCAGCTTGGGGGCCATTGCGAAGGCCGCGCAAGCATCTGGAACCAAGTATCTCTTTTCGGAATCCCAAAGACCCTCAAAGACGCTTCGGCGAATTAGCAAGGTTTCAGGAATCCCGGTGTATCGGCCTCAATACCTGGTTGTTGATGGTGTCACATCCGGTGGGACCTATGTGTCGACGTTTGTCGCCAATGTCTGTGCGGTGGTGACAGCGCAAGGAGGGGTGTGCAACCGCGTATCTGGTGATGCGCTTGCGACGCAGTGGAAGGCCTTGGGTCGCTCTCAGTAGATCTTCTAACCGCATTAAAACAACATTTCATTGTCATGCAAAACCGTCTGCTTCGTTTTTCTCAGAACATCGCTGTTGGCCTTGGCGGCAGCGCATCGTTCGGCCTGCCTGCTTTGGCTCACGGCGGCGGGGAAGGGTCTGACCTAAAGCCTGGTGAG
>JAAZUZ010000067.1 GCA_018623875.1 Synechococcus sp. HW_metabat.21 | reverse complement strand
GCCGCTCCGGCGACTCCGGTGCCCGTGGCCCCCTTCCCACTGACCGATCCCGACCCCAGCGCCCAGCAATTGCAGGACCTGCTCGAGGCCTGGCTGAAGCAAAAAGCGGCGGTCCTCGCCGGCGGATCACCGAGCGTGAGCCTGCCCGATCTGGCCCGCACCTATCAGATCCAGCGACTGCAGCGCCAAAGCCAGGCCAACCGCCGGCGCGGCGCGACAGAAACGGTGAGCACCAGCATCACCGGCTTCAAGATCAGCGCGCGCTCACCCGTGCGGATCGCCGCCCAGGTGGCGATGACCTACAGCGATGTCCTCAAGACGAGCGACGGCAAGGTCCTGAGCCGCACCCCAGAGATGACGCTGCGCAACACCTATATCTTCGGCCGCCAAAACGGCAGCTGGCAGCTGGTCGCCTACAGGCCCACCGCCAAGAACTGAGCCCTCGGACGCCCCCAGGAGACGGTCGCTTTTTACGATCGGTCGATCACAGGCGCCCCCATGTTCGACGAGCTCTCCCAACGGTTTGAAGATGCCGTCAAGAACCTGCGCGGTCAGGGGGCCATCAGCGAAGGCAATATCGAGGGGGCACTCAAGGACGTGCGCCGGGCGCTGCTCGAAGCCGACGTCAGCCTTCCGGTGGTCAAGGACTTCGTGGAAGAAGTCCGCAAGAAGGCCCTTGGAGAAGAGGTGGTGCGGGGCATCAGCCCGGACCAGAAATTCATCCAGGTGGTCCACGAGCAGCTCGTCGAGACCATGGGCGGCGAGAACGCTCCCCTGGCTGCTGCCGGCAAGGAAGGGACCCCAGCCGTGGTCTTGATGGCGGGCCTGCAGGGTGCAGGTAAAACCACCGCCACCGCCAAGCTCGGCCTTCACCTCAAGGAGAAAGGACGCAAGGCCCTGCTGGTGGGCGCTGACGTCTACCGCCCGGCGGCCATCGACCAGCTGAAAACCCTCGGCAGCCAGATCGGCGTTGAGGTCTTCAGCTTGGGCACCGAAGCCAAGCCCGAAGCCATTGCCGCCGCGGGCATTGAGAAGGCCAAGGCCGAAGGCTTCGACACGGTCCTGGTGGACACCGCCGGTCGTCTCCAGATCGACACCTCGATGATGGACGAGATGGTCCGGATCCGAGAAGCCGTCCAGCCCGATGAGGTGCTGCTGGTGGTGGACTCGATGATCGGCCAGGAGGCCGCCGAGCTCACCCGCGCCTTCCACGATCAAGTGGGCATCACCGGAGCGGTGCTTACCAAGCTCGACGGCGACTCCCGCGGGGGCGCAGCCCTCTCAATCCGCAAGGTCAGCGGTGCACCGATCAAATTCATCGGTACCGGGGAGAAGGTCGAGGCGCTGCAGCCCTTCCACCCCGAGCGGATGGCCAGCCGGATCCTCGGCATGGGCGACGTCCTGACCCTGGTTGAGAAGGCCCAGAAGGAGGTCGAGCTGGCCGATGTGGCCAAGATGCAGCAGAAGCTCCAGGAAGCCACCTTCGACTTCTCGGACTTCGTCAAGCAGATGCGCCTGATCAAGCGCATGGGCTCCCTGGGCGGTCTCATGAAAATGATCCCGGGGATGAACAAGATCGACGACGGGATGCTCAAGCAGGGCGAAGAGCAGCTCAAGAAGATCGAAGCGATGATCAGCTCCATGACCGAGGCGGAGCGCAGCGACCCCGACCTGCTCGCCGCGAATCCCTCCCGCCGCCGCCGCATCGCCAGCGGCAGTGGCCACACCCCGGCCGATGTGGACAAGGTGCTGCAGAACTTCCAGCAGATGCGGGGCTTCATGCAGCAAATGACCCGCGGTGGCGGCATGCCTGGGATGCCAGGGATGCCCGGCATGGGCGGCTTCCCTGGGATGGGCGGGATGCCTGGAATGGGTGGAATGCCTGGCATGGGCGGCGCTCCCGCCGGCCGTGGCGGCCGTGGCGGCGGGATGCCCAAAGCCCCGAAACCCGCCAAGAAGCGCAAAGGCTTCGGCGAGCTCTAAGGGGCGTCACCCCAGAGAGTATTGTTGTCGTTTGCGCGCGATTCCCTGGGGAGTCACCGCGCGTTTATCCAGTCAGTAAGGCAAGGCCACAATGATCAAGCTCCGCCTGAAGCGGTTCGGTAAGAAGCGGGAAGCGAGCTTCCGCCTGGTGGCCTGCAACAGCACCTCACGCCGCGACGGTCGTCCTCTCGAGGAGCTGGGCTTCTACAACCCCCGCACCAAGGAGACCCGTCTCGACACCGAGGCCATCCGTGCCCGTCTCGCCCAAGGCGCCCAGCCCACCGAGGTCGTTCAAACCCTGCTCGAGCGCGGTGGTCTGATCGAGAAGAAAGTGCGCCCCTCCGTGGTCGTCGGCCAGAAGAAGCAAGCCGCCATCCGTGAAGCTGCTGCCAAGCAGGCCGCCAAGGAAGCTGCAGAAGCCAAGGCTGCTGAGGCCGCTGCTGCTGCAGAAGCCCCCGCTGAAGAAGCCACCGAAGCCTGAGGCATTCCCCCATGCCCGGGGCTGAAAGCCTCACGGCCTTCACCATTGACCTTCCCGACCAGGACGCCGCCTTGGCCCTGGCCGGAGAGGCTGAATCGACCCTGCATCGCCTTGAAGCCCTGACTGGTGCTTCGCTGGTGTTGCGGGGTCTTTCGCTGCAACTGCGGGGGCGACCCACCCAGTTGGAACGCGCCGCCGGCCTGGTGGAGCTGCTGCGTCCCCTCTGGCAAGAGGGGCAAAGCGTCACTCAGGTGGATGTGCAGACCGCCCTCTCCGCCCTGGATACGGGCCGAGGCGAGGAACACCAACAACTGGGAAAACAGGTTCTGGCCCGCAGCCAGAACGGCAAGCTGCTGCGTCCCCGCACCCTTAAACAAAAGACCTACGTCGAGGCGATCGAGCGCCACGACCTCACCTTTGCCCTGGGGCCCGCCGGCACGGGTAAGACTTTCCTGGCGGCCGTTCAAGCGGTGCGCGCGCTGCAGGAACGCAAAGTCGAGCGTCTGATCCTGACCCGCCCCGCCGTGGAAGCCGGCGAGCGCCTGGGCTTTCTGCCGGGGGATCTTCAACAGAAGGTCGACCCCTACCTACGTCCCCTCTACGACGCGCTGCACACCCTGCTTGGACAGGAGCGCACGGCAGCCCTAATCGAGAAGAACGTGATCGAGGTGGCGCCACTGGCCTACATGCGCGGGCGCACCCTGGCGGAGGCCTTCGTGATCCTGGATGAGGCCCAGAACACCACCCCAGCCCAGATGCGAATGGTGCTGACCCGCCTGGGGGAGGGCTCAAAGATGGTCGTGACCGGGGACCCCACTCAGATCGATTTGCCCCAGGGTCAACTGAGCGGGTTAATCGAAGCCGCACAGGTGCTGGACGGGGTCGAGGGCATCGCGGTCTGCCGGCTGAGTGCCGCTGACGTGGTGCGCCATCCCCTCGTGCAACGGCTGGTCACCGCTTACGCAGCCCGGGACGCGGCGAAGGCCCGGCGTTAGTCGGGGGATCCACACTCCCAAAAGGCACACAACCCAGAGATCGCTGGCAGGATGAAGCGAGTCATTCTCTGTGCCATGCCGGCCAGCAGCAATTTCCAGGAGGCCATCCGCGAGGCGCAATCGAGCGCCCTCGTGGGGCCCAACGTGGTGAATAAGGCGCTGCCCTACGTGGGCGGCGGCATGGTGCTCACCGCCGGTGGCGTCATGGGTGGCCTGGCCCTCTTGGCCAGCAACCCCGCCGGGTTCATGCCCCTCTTCTGGGTGGCCCTGATCGGCAACTTCATCCTCTTCTTCGTGGCCCAGAACGTGGCCCTGAAGGCGAACAACAGCACCGCCCTGCCGCTGATGGCGGCCTACAGCCTGATCACCGGCTTCACCTTGAGCGGGATCGTGGCCCTGGCCATCGGCACAGCCGGCATCGGCGCCATCGGCACCGCCGCCCTGGCCACTGGCGTCACCTTCGTGGCGGCCTCCGTCATGGGCCGTCGCATGAGTGACAGCGTCGGTCAGGCCCTCAGCGGCGTGGTCGGCCTGGGCATCCTCGGCCTGGTGATCGCCATGGTCGTCCAGATCATCGGCGGCATCTTCGTGCCCGGCTTCGGCACGGGCGGCTTCGAGCTGCTGATCGCCGGCTTCGGCACCGTGATCTTCGTGGGGGCCGCCTTCGTGGACTTCTACACGATGCCCCGCACCTACAGCGACGACCAGTACCTGGCCGGTGCGCTGAGCATGTACCTGACCTACATCAACCTCTTCATCTTCATCCTGCGCCTGGTGATCGCCCTCAACGGTGGTGGTCGACGCGACTGATCCAGGTCACCCCTTCCAAAGCAAAGCGCCCCTCACGGGGCGCTTTTTTGTTGGCCGCTTGCGACGAACCTCAGCCTTCGGCCACAGCCAACACCGCCTCGGCAATCGCTGCGGTCTGACCGACGTCATAGCCCCAGCGTTTCAAGAAGGCCACGTCTGCGCCGCGGCCCTCGGTGGCATCCAGCAGGGTTTCCAGTCGCCCTTTCACCGCTTCCGGCTCCAGGACCCGCAGGAGTTCGGTGCAGCGGGATTGGACCCGCTCCGATCCCGCCTGCTGCACTGCATCGGCATTGCGCTCGTGGTGCAGCGCCATCGCGGTGCTCATGGCGAGGTTGCGGGCACTGAGGTCCACCACCCCGTCGCCGGCCTGGCGCAGGGCAAAGACGACTGGATCCGGCAGGCGATCCATCAACGGACAATCCCCCGCTAGGGAGACGACAAAGAAACCCCGGGCGCCATCACGGCTGGCCACCAACTCAGAGATGCGATCACCGATGACCTCATCGCTGAGTTCACCGTTTTCCCAGAGCGCCAGCCACTGGGCCGTGATCTCCATCGCCTGTTGAAACGTGGGCTCCAGCGGGGCGGCTTCAGTCATGGGGGAGGTTGAACTGCCAAGGTGAGGCTATGGAGTCACACGACCAGCTGCCGCCTTTCCCAGATCTCAGCGATCTGCCGGCCGAGGCCGTTGCCGGTGGCTTCACCCTGGGGCAGAGCCCCGAAGGCTTTCGTTCAGGATTCGTCGCCCTGGTGGGACGGCCCAACGTGGGCAAGTCCACCCTGATGAATCAGTTGGTCGGCGAGAAGGTGGCGATCACCTCCCCGGTGGCCCAAACCACCCGCAACCGGCTGCGGGCCATCCTCACTACGCCCACGGCCCAGCTGGTGCTCGTGGACACTCCCGGGATCCATAAGCCCCACCACCTGCTGGGGGAGCGGCTCGTGCAGACCGCCCGTGGCGCCATCGGTGAAGTCGATCAGGTGCTGCTGCTGGTGGATGGCAGCCAAGCCGCCGGCCGAGGAGATGGCTTCATCGTCGAGCTGCTCGAGCGCACCAAGGTGCCCGTCCAGGTCGCCTTGAACAAATGCGATCTCGTGGATCCCACCCAGGCCGCTGAGCTGGAGGCCAGCTACCGCGAACTCGTGCCCGGTTGGCCCCTCCACCCCGTCAGCGCCCTGAATGGCGATGGCACCGAGGCGCTCGTCAATGCCCTGGCGGCTGAGCTACCGGAAGGACCGCACCTCTACCCCCCCGATGCGGTGAGCGACCAACCCGAGCAGCTGCTGCTGGCGGAGCTGATTCGCGAGCAGGTCCTGCAGCACACCCGCGAAGAGATTCCCCACTCGGTCGCCGTGCAAATCGAGCGGGTCGTCGATGACAAAGAGCGCACCGCGGTCCTGGCCACCGTGTTCGTGGAGCGCACCAGTCAGAAGGGAATCCTGATCGGCAAGGGCGGCCGGATGCTGCGCCAGATCGGCACGGGGGCCCGCCAGCAGATGCAGAAGCTGATCTCCGGACCGGTCTACCTGGAGCTCTTCGTCAAAGTCGTTCCCAACTGGCGCCGCAGCTCCTCGCGGCTCGCGGAACTCGGGTACCGCGGCGACAGCTGAGAGAATCCCCCGATGAGCGACACCGCCTCCTTTCCCCCGGACTCGATCGAAGCCTTCCTGCAGCTCTGCGAAGGCGAGTGGATGTGCCTGCGATCCCGCTTTGTCCTTGGCGACGACAGCGAGGGCGGTGAGGGCGACGAATGGCACAGCAGCGAACGCGGGGAACTCGTGGTGCGCCACCTCGAGGGCAACCCCGGTGGACTGAGCGTTGGGCCGAAGGACCAAGCACCGAAGCAACTGCAGTTCCAGGCCGATGGCCAGTTCCAAGCTGGAGAGCAGCAGGGCCGCTGGACCCTCTGGCCCGACAGCAGCCTCGAGTTGATCCTCGAGCAGGACGACAGCGAGATCCGTGAGCGGATCTGGTTCAACAAACCCAACCTGCGCCTGCGCTCCACCATCGAGCAGCCCGCCGATGGCACCCCCGGCCGCGCCAGCTTCAGCTCTGAGATCCGCCGGGTCAGCCGGCCCGCCGCCTAAGCGATGCGCCTCGATGTGGTCAGCCTGACCCCGGAGGCCTTTGCGCCACTGCAGGGTCTTGGGGTGATTGGCCGCGCGTTTGCCGCCGGCCGCGCTGAACTTCACGTTCACAACCCACGAGATTTCGCCACGGATCGCTACCGCAAGGTGGACGACGAGCCCTATGGCGGCGGTGCCGGCATGGTGCTCAAGCCCGAGCCAGTTTTTGCCGCCTTCGAATCGATTCCGGTGCAACCGCGCCGGCGCACCCTGTTGATGTCACCCCAGGGGCAACCCCTGGCTCAGGTGGACCTGCGCCGCTGGGCGGCGGACTATGACCAACTGGTCTTCCTCTGCGGTCACTACGAGGGATTCGATGAGCGCATTCGCTCCTTGGCCGATGAGGAGGTCTCGATTGGCGACTTCGTGCTCACCGGCGGCGAACTGCCGGCGATGACGATCATCAACGGCGTGGTCCGCCTGCTGCCGGGCACCGTCGGCACTCAGGCCTGCCTGGAGGAAGAGAGCCACAGCGCGCTACTCCTGGAGCATCCCCACTACACCCGCCCCGCGGACTTCCGTGGCATGGGCGTCCCGGATGTCCTGCGCAGCGGCGACCATGGCGCCATTGCCCGCTGGCGGGCTGAACAGCAGGAGGAGCGCACCCGCGAGCGCCGGCCGGACCTCTACGCCCGCTGGCAGGAGAAGCAGCAGAACTAACCCTGCTGCTGGAAGCCCTTCAGCGCTGAGATCAAGGCCGCCGGGCTCTGGGGGTCCACCATCAAGACGCTGCCGCCGGGTGCCTGGGCCATCTGCTCGCCCATCGCCATCCAATCACCAGCCAGCAACAAGCGCATGGCCTCGGCCGCCTCGGGATTCTCCTGAATCGCCTCGGCCAGACGGCTCGCGGCATCGGCGCGGGCCTGGGCCAAGAGAGCCTGCTGCTTGGCCTGGGCTTCCGCCTCCAACACCAAGGCTTCCTGCTTGGCCTTGGCATCGAGAACGAGGGCTTCGGCGCGACCCCGGGCCGCGTTGAGCTGGGACTCCTTTTCGCCCTCTGAGCGCAGGATCGCCGCGCGCTTCTCCCGCTCCGCGGTCATCTGCTGCTCCATCGCCTGCTGGACCCCGCGGGAGGGCTGGATGTCGCGGAGTTCCACTCGGGTGACCTTCACGCCCCAGGGGTCGGTGGCGGAATCCAATTCCCGCAGCAGCGCCTCATTCACCTCCTGGCGGGTGGTGAAGGTTTGGTCAAGATCAAGCTTGCCCATCTCGGCGCGGATCTGGGTCAAGACCAGATTGACCATCGCCGCCTGCAGGTTGTCGACGGAGTAGTAGGCCCGCTCGTGCTCCAGCAGCTGCCAGTAGACGACCGCATCCACCTCAATGGCGACGTTGTCGCGGGTGATGCACTGCTGAGGCGGAATGTCGAGCACCCGCTCCTTGAGCGACTCATGGCTGACCACCCGCTCCACCACCGGAAGCACGAGGGAGAGGCCGGGCTGGAGTTGCCGGTCGTACTTGCCGAGCCGCTCCACCAACCGGGACTGGCCGCCGCTGGTGACCTTGACGGTGTTCAGCCCGAGAAAGGCCATCACCACGAGGGCCGGCAAGCCAAACAGCGCTTCCATTGGCCTAATCGCTCAGTCAGCTTCAAGCTAGGCAGCAGCTGCCTGATCGCAACCCCGTGACTGCGCTGCTCTGGTTTCTTGTTGCCTGCGCCCTCTTGGCCCTGGAGTGGCTCGGGGTGGAGTTCGACGGCTTGCTCGCCGCGGCCCTGGCCGCCCTGCTGGTCTCGCTGCTCTGCGCCTGGTTGCCCCTGAACCTGGGGCTGCAGCTGCTGCTCTTTGCCGCCGGCTCACTCGCCCTGCTTCTGCTGCTGCAGCGCTGGTCCGCGCGCAAACGGGAGCGGGGCATCCGCCAGAGCGACGCGGCCCAGTACGCCGAAGTGATCAGTGGCTTTGAGGCTGGGAGCGACCAAGGGCGGGTGCTCTGGCACGGCCAAAGCTGGTCGGCAGAGAACTTGGAGCCCCGCCAAGCGCTTAGGCCCGGCAGCCAGGTGCTGGTGATGGGACGGGACGGCACCAACCTGCAGGT
>JAAZUZ010000227.1 GCA_018623875.1 Synechococcus sp. HW_metabat.21 | reverse complement strand
CTCGCGGCCTGGATGGAGGCGGTGGTGCCTCAGGTCGCCCATGGCGCCTTGGATGGCTCCGATTCCCTGCGCCGTTATCGCCATGACGACGAGGGGCCCGACGACATGCCCGCCCATATCCGCTCAGCGTTGACCAGCCAAACCCTGTCGTTGAGTGTTGTGGACGGGCAGTTATTGCTGGGAATCTGGCAGGCGGTCTACCTCTGGGAGCACCGCGCCAGACCCCAGCGCAGGCGGGTCGCGGCCCATTTCATCGGGGAGTAGGGGATGACGCTTTCCCTTGAAGAACTGACCTTGGCCCTCACGCGCCTGCAAGAGCGGGTGGAGACGCTGGAGGCAGAGCTGGCCTCTGTTCGCGGCCGGGAGCTCCCGCCTTCAACCCAGTTGGCGCGGCGCAATGCTGAACGGCTGGCGGAGGAGGTTCGGCGACGCCGGGAGAGCACGCCGGAGCCGGAGGACGACACCGACATTGATCTCTTGATCGATCGCTTGCATGACTTGGCCCTCGAGGATGGGCCTTAGTTCCAGGTTTTGCGGATGGCCACGCCGATCAACGTCGTCCATGGGCCAAAGCCCGCTCAATTGGAGCAATTGGGCGTCGCCGAGTGGCCCATCTGGAGCTGCGAGATCAGCTCCTTTCCTTGGACCTACGACGAGCAGGAAACCTGCCTGCTGCTGGAGGGGGATGTCACGGTGACGCCCGAGGGTGGTGAACCTGTGCGCTTTGGCGCCGGCGATCTGGTCACCTTTGCCGCAGGGCTCTCCTGCCATTGGGATGTGCATCAGCCTGTGCGCAAGCACTACCGCTTCGGTTGAGCCGCGCCAGGCTGAGGGCCGTTGGATTGGTTGGTGATGGCTGCGGTTCCGCTCACCTCATCAGAAATCGATCAGCTCGAGCAGCAGTTGCCCGGCTGGAAATTGGTGGACGGCAAGTTGCACCGGGAGCTGGTCTTTTCTGATTTCAATGCGGCCTTTGGCTTCATGACCCGGGTGGCCCTGATCGCCGAAGCGATGGGGCATCACCCGGAATGGCGCAACGTCTGGAATCGGGTGGTGATTGATCTGACAACCCACGACACCGGCGGGCTCTCCAACCTCGATCAGCAGTTGGCGCAGCGGATCAACACCTTGGTTTAACCGTAGATTCAACGCACTGAGGGGTGCCTCGCATGTGCGGACTGGCAGGCGAACTCACGCGTGGGTCCGCCGAGACCATGCCCCGCGCCCAGGCCGCGCGCATTGCTGAACTGCTGCAGCACCGCGGCCCCGATGACTCGGGCATCTGGCAGAGCCGGACCTGCACCCTGATTCATCGCCGCCTGTCGATTCAGGACCTGTCTCCGGCGGGCCATCAGCCGATGCAGTCCGCCTGCGGCCGCTACCGCCTGGTCTTCAATGGCGAGATCTACAACTACAAGGCGCTTCGCGAGCAGTTGGAGGCCCGCGGAGAGCGGTTTGTGTCCACGGGCGACACCGAGGTGCTCCTTCGGCTCTTGATCCGCGAGGGCGCAGCCGCGCTGCCGCAATTGCGGGGCATGTTCGCCTTTTGTCTGTTTGACCAAGAGAGTCAGAGCGCTCTGTTGGGCCGGGACCCCTTCGGCATCAAACCGCTCTATCTCTACCGATCGGGCACGGAACGCTTGCTGTTCTCGTCGGAGGTCCGGGCGCTTCTGCGCAGCCGCGCGGTTCCCCGCGAGCTCAATGGGACGGCGCTGCAGCACTACTTGATGTTCGGCTGCGTCCCCCAGCTGGAGACCTTGGTGCAGGGGCTGAACGCGCTCCCTCCCGGGCACCTCGCCCGCTGGCAGAACGGTCAACTCGCCATCGAGCGCTACTGGCAGCCCCGCTTTGCTGCCGAGCCGGAGGCTGGCCCCTATGAAGCGCTGGTGGAGCGGGCCCGGGCGGCCGTCGGGGAGAGCGTCAAAGCCCACATGGTCTCCGACGTGCCGGTGGGACTGTTCCTTTCGGGGGGGATGGATTCATCCGCCATCCTCGCGGCGACGGATCAGCGGCTAACGACCCTCTCCATTGGCTTTGAGGAGGAGGCCTTCGATGAGAGCGAACTGGCTGCACAGGTGGCGCGTCGTTTTGGCTCGGAGCATCGCCGTTTGCTGCTGCGCCGGGATCAGGCCTGGTCACGGCTTCCGGCCTTTTTTGATGCCCTCGATCAACCCAGCACCGATGGCTTCAACACCTACTGCGTGTCGGCGGAAGCTGCGGATGCGGGCCTGAAGGTGGTGATGAGTGGCTTGGGGGGGGATGAGCTCTTTGGCGGTTACCCGCTCTTTCAGACCGTGCCCAAGTTGCTGGCCCTGCGCCGACGTCTGGGCCCGGCGGCCTGGGCCGGATCCCAGCTGATCAAGCCGCTGAAGCGCGCCAAGCTCCAGCGCTTCGCCGATTACCTCGCCAGCCCCCCTGGTGTCGCGGCTGCCCATCGCTGCATGCGCACGATTTTTTCGGCGCGGGAAGCATCCCGGCTGATCAGGCTCTGGAAGCTTCCACGACCTGCCGCTCCCTCCCTTGCGG
>JAAZUZ010000226.1 GCA_018623875.1 Synechococcus sp. HW_metabat.21 | reverse complement strand
GGCCAAATCGAACAGCACAGCCAGGGCCCCAGAGCTGTTGAGGTCATCGTCCATGGCCGCGATGAACCGGTCCTTGGCCGTGGCCAGATCACCATTGGCAGCAGCCTCTTCCACCTGAGCGCTGGCATCGAGGCTGGAGACATCCGGCCATCCCAGGGCTTGGGCGTGCACGCGTCCGAGGCCGAGAGCAGCATTCAGGCCCTTCCAACCGGTGGTCGCTGCTTCAAGGGCTTCAGCGGTGAAATCCAGGGGCTTGCGGTAGTGCGCCTGGAGCACAAACAAACGCAGGGTCATGGCCGAGACGCCGCTCTCCAGAAGCGCCCTGATCGTGGTGAAGTTGCCCAGGGATTTGCTCATCTTTTCCCCGCCCACATTCACCATGCCGTTGTGCAGCCATACGCGGGCCAGGTCCGTACCGGTGGCCGCTTCCGACTGGGCGATCTCGTTTTCATGGTGGGGAAACACCAAGTCGGCACCCCCGAGGTGGATGTCGATTGTGTCGCCGAGTTCTTCGCGCACCATCGCTGAGCATTCGATGTGCCAGCCCGGACGTCCTTCACCCCAGGGGGAAGAGAAGCTGGGTTCACCCGGTTTGGCGCTCTTCCAGAGGGCGAAATCGAAGGGGTGTTGTTTGCGGGCTTCTTCCGCATCGGCGACGCGACCGTCGGCGTTGGTCTGCTGCTCGCTCAGATCGCGGCCACTGAGCTTGCCGTAGCCCGCATGCTTCATCACGGCGAAATACACGTCGCCATCGGCGGAGTAGGCGGCACCCTTGGCCTCCAGTTCGCTGATCAAGCCTCGGATGCCATCCAGGCAGCGGGTGGCCCGGGGCATGCGGTCGGGGCGCAGGATCCCCAGCGCATCCATGTCGGTGTGGAAAGCATCGATGTTGCGCTCACTCACCGCATCCATGGAGCTGTTCTCCTCTGCAGCCCGCTTGAGGATTTTGTCGTCGATGTCGGTGAAGTTCTGCACGAAGGTCACCGCGTAGCCACGCCACAGCAGGTAGCGACGCAGCACATCCCAATTGATGTAACTGCGGGCGTGGCCCAAGTGGCAGAGGTCGTAGACCGTCACGCCACAGCAGTAAATGCTCACCTGCCCCTCCTTCAGGGGCTGAAACGGTTCCGTGCGGCGGGTGAGCGTATTGGTGAACCGCAGGGACACAGCAGTGATGAAGCGCTGCGGGCGAGGTTACGGCGACAGGCGCCCTATTTCGCTTCCATCCAGTTGGTTCCGCAGCCGGTTTCCACCACGAGCGGAACGCTCAGTTTTAAAGCGTTCTCCATGGTGTTCACCACCAGCTCCCGCACTGGATCCAGCACGGAAGGATCCACCTCCAACACCAGTTCGTCGTGCACCTGCAGCAGTAAACGAGCCGGTAGCCCTTGCTGCTCCAGGGCGTTTTGAAGCTGCACCATCGCCAGCTTGATGATGTCGGCGCTGGAGCCCTGGATCGGGGCATTGGCGGCAGCCCTCAGCTGCTGAGCCTCCATGCCACCGCGGCGGGCCACATCCAGATCAATCTCAAGCGGGTCCTTGCCCAGCAGGCGACCCAGACCATTGCGGTCGAAATGGAAGGGACGCCGCCGCCCCAGGATCGTTTCCACGTAGCCACGACTGAGGGCCAAACGCTCCTGCAGCTCCAGGTAGGCGAACACCTTCGGGTAGCGCTGTTTGTATTTGGCGAGGAAGTCCTTGGCTTCGGCCTGGCTGACGCCGGTTTCGCGGGCAAAACGCTGGGCGCCCATGCCGTAGATCACACCGAAGTTGATGGTTTTGCCGAGACGGCGCTCATCGGCACTCACTTCATCCTTCTCCAGCAGGAGCCGGGCGGTGAGGGCGTGCACGTCATCGCCATCGCGATAGGCCTGCTGCAGCACCTCTTCGCCGGAGAGGTGGGTGAGGATGCGCAATTCGATCTGGGAATAGTCGGCGCTGAGCAGCGTCCATCCCTCCTGGGGCAGAAACGCTTTTCGGATGCGTCGCGAGAACTCCGTGCGCACCGGAATGTTCTGCAGGTTGGGGTTGCTGCTGCTGAGCCGGCCGGTGGCGGTCACGGCTTGGTTGAAATCGGTATGCACCCGGCCTGTTTCGGCTTCCACCAGTTGGGGAAGGGCTTCCACGTAGGTGCTCTTGAGCTTGCTGAGCACACGGTGTTCCAGCACGAGCGGCACCACCGGATGGTCCGCTTCCAATTTCTCGAGCACGGTGGCATCGGTGCTCCAGCCTGTTTTGGTACGGCGCGATTTCTTGCGGTTCAGCCCAAGGGTGTCGAACAGCAGCTCTCCCAGCTGCTTCGGCGATGCCAGGTTGAAACTGGTGCCGGCTGCGGCCTGTGCCTCTGATTCCAGTCGCTCCAGGGTGGCTCCCAGCTCGGCTGAAAGCTCCTTGAGATAGGGCACGTCGATTCGGATGCCGGTGGCTTCCATCAGGGCCAGCACCGGTTCGAGCGGCAATTCCACTTGCTCAAGCAGGGCCGGCAGCTGATCCCCAAGGCCTTTGAGCTGTTCTCGGAGATCAAGGGCCAGGCGCCGGGTGAGATGCACATCCATGGCGCAG
>JAAZUZ010000066.1 GCA_018623875.1 Synechococcus sp. HW_metabat.21 | reverse complement strand
CTGCGCTGGCGCTCCCGCACCCAGGCGACGTAGTGGGGCTCGTTTAAGCGAGCGGTAGGGGTGAAATCGATCATCAGCTTTCTCCTTCCTGCTTCACCCCATCATTCTGTAGCGGTTGCTACTGAATTGCCCATAACTCCATGAATCTTGACCCGAGTCCAGGGCGATACAGGGCCACGGCAGTGCCGTCCCATCAGCTGAAATAGACCTCGCTTTATCGCACCCGAATCCCACCCATGGCTGACGCCGTCACCAAGCTCGCCTATGAGGCCCTGCAACAGGGCAAGAGCCTGGTCGGGGTCGCCCACAAGGAGATCAGCACCCGCTTGATGGAACTGGTCGCACCGGATGGCGCGCCCAAAACCCTGCCGATCCCACCCGAGATGCTGCGGGACCTCCAGGCCTCCCACAAAGCGTTGTTGGATGTGGACTGGCAGGAGGCTGAAGCCGGCCTGTATCCCACCTCACTGCTCTTTGATGCGCCCTGGGGGGATTGGGCTGCCCGCTACCCCCTGGTCTGGCTGGACATGCCGAGCACCTGGACCCGGCGCTCGGAGCGGAATGTGCGTGATCTACCCACCAACGTCGAGCAGGAAAACTATCCGGACTACTACCTACAGAATTTCCACCACCAAACCGATGGCTACCTGAGCGACCACTCGGCATCGCTCTACGACCTGCAGGTGGAAATTCTCTTCAATGGGACTGCAGACCCGATGCGCAGGCGCGTGATTAAGCCTCTGCTGCAGGGACTGCGCGCGTTTGAAGGACGTCCGGCCAGTGCCCTGCGGGTCTTGGATGTCGCGACGGGGACCGGGCGCACCTTGCATCAATTGCGGGCGGCCCTACCCAAGGCGCAGCTGTGCGGCTTGGATCTGTCCTCCTCCTATTTGCGCCAAGCCAACCGTTGGCTCTCGCAACGCCCCTCAGAACTGCCGCAGCTGGTGCAGGGCAATGCCGAAGCGATGCCCTTCGCGGAGGGAACCATGCAGGGGGTGACCTGCGTCTTCTTGATGCACGAGCTGCCCGCGGAGGCGCGCCAAGCCGTCATCAACGACTGCTTCCGGGTGCTCGAGCCAGGTGGCGTCCTGGTGCTGGCCGATTCCGTCCAAATGGCGGACTCACCGCAATTTGAAGTGGCGATGGACAACTTCCGCCGCGTCTTCCATGAGCCCTATTACCGGGATTACATCGCCGATGACATTGACGCTCGCCTCAACGCTGCGGGCTTCAGCGGCATTCGAGCCCAGTCCCATCTGATGACACGCGTCTGGACTGCCACCAAGCCCTGACACAGGCGGGGCCACCGCCGAAAAGTCCATAGGGTCTTCGAAACCCAAGCGGCGGATGAGCAATCCCTTCAAAGTGCGATGGCTGATGGGCTGGACCTTCCAGACCGTGCTGATGGAAGGAGGTGTTCAGGTCGAAGCCCGCGGCTTTGGGATCTGCCTGCGCACCCCACTACGCCACGGCGAAAGTCCAATCGCAGCCGCGGATCGGTTGGTCCTCGCGGAGGATCGCCGCCGCCGCGCTCTCCATGCCGCTTGGCTTCGCGGCGAGCACCTGGCTTCCACAAGCGTCGATCAGGGGATTGAAGGGTTGGAGCTGGATCCAAACGACACACCCACCGAGCAATCGCTCATCCAGGTCGCGGCGTAATCGGTCCGGCTTAGCGCTTCAGAACAACGGCCAGCAGCGCGCCAAGCCCACCCCAACGCAAGAACTGCCAGACAGCCCGCTCACTCCAGGCCGTGGCCTGGAGTGGCGCCGGAAGTGGATCAAGCAAACGCTGAGCCGCCGCCAAACGCTGGCGCAGCCGACGGGCATGAAGACTTTCATCCTGTGGGTCGAGGCGTTCAGCAGCCGAGACCGTCGCCAGGAGGTTGGCGAGCTGATGCAGCCAGCGGATCGGCTGATAAGGGGAACGCGGTCGCTGTTGCATGGCGTCAGGATGGCCCGATCCGAAGGGATCCGTCCAGTGCAGGCTCATCAGGCAAAGCAGAACCCAAAGGAATGGCCCCTCGAGAGTCAGCAGCTGGCGCAAGCGCTGCACCAGAAGCTGGCGATCGGCAACCAGGACTGGCATGCCCTGAAAGGACAGCCCCAACGGCGGGCGGCCGAGCAACTGGTGGCGGCACTCGTGTTGCTGCTCGACGGGGAGAACAGTCCCGCGGCGGCCACCGTTAGCCCCCAGCGAAGGGAAGCGGCCGCGCTGGTGGAACATGCCCTCGGTTGGCTGACAGGAGAGCTGAAAGACCCGGGCTGCCCCAGCCACGGCCATTAGGCCCTGCGCAACGCCACCTGAACCCGGTTGCCACGGCGACTCCAGCGCACATCGTCAAAGCACTGGTGGATCAAAAACAACCCGCGACCGCTGAGGGCGTCGAGGCGATCGGGAAGGTCGGATGAGCGGGCCTGGAGCGGGACACCTGCTCCCTCGTCCTGCACCTGAAAGATGCACCACTGGGGGGTCAGGATTCGGCGAACGCGGACGCACTTCAGCGGGTCATTGCCGTTGCCATGACGAACGGCATTCACCAAGACCTCCTGAAGCCCCAGCTGGAGGGTGGCCAGTTGTTCGGCCGCTTGAATCGGCTCCAACAACAGCTCCAACAGCGGAGCCAGTTGCAGGGTCGATGGGGTGATGAAGTCAGCCCAGCGCAGCGCCATGGAGCCCCAAGGAGGGGAAACAGCGGTCCAATCGAACTTACCCCTGCGTCCAGAGCTCTGCTTCAGGACGGCATGCGTTGTTGCACCCCGGGATGGGAGAGGAGGGCATCCATCAGGCGCACGCCGCGCAACTGGTTCACGAGTGGCATATGCCCCTCTGGAGCATCCAATGACCAGGTGAAGGCTTTCGGGTAGCGGGTCCAAGTGCCCGCCTCCTTCCAGCCAATCCGGGGCCAGAGCTGCTCCCAGCGGTTGCCCAAACTGCGCAGCAAGCGCAATTGAACGGAAAAACCAAATCGGCCCTGGGAGAAGGACACCCAGAGGCGATCGAGTGTTTGGAGATCGACCGAAGCCATGGGGGGAACTTCGGAGTAATAGACGTAGCCG
The DNA here is from genome assembly GCA_018623875.1 of Synechococcus sp. HW_metabat.21. Lineage (GTDB taxonomy): Bacteria > Cyanobacteriota > Cyanobacteriia > PCC-6307 > Cyanobiaceae > Vulcanococcus. The sequence continues at coordinate 5,584 of JAAZUZ010000066.1, read as the reverse complement.
CGCTTCTCGGCGGCAGGCCCGGCCAACTGACGCAGATGCTCGCTGGTCAGACGATCTGCCTCCTCGAAATCCTGGCGAATCAAAGCCTGTTGCAGAGCGGTGTAATCCAGCCCTTGACCGCTCGTGACAGCCAGCCAACCCTCGGGGTAGCGCGCCCAAAAAGCCTCGGCGAGCGCGTCCTCTTCGCCGACGAGCAGCTGAATCAGGGTGCCGCAGGCCCAGTCATCTCCCGTGGCATCCCAGCGGTCGATTTGATCGGCAATCAAAGGCCGACATTCATTGCTGCGCTTGAGCACCTGCTGCAGCAGGGTGCGGCGCTGACGCGGAGCGCTGCTAATGAAACGCTCAATCAACTGGTCAGCGCTGAGCGTGGTGGTGACGGGTGGACCAGAAAGCATGGAAAAGGGCTGACCTGACGCTGGCCTGACAGCGCTGGCCCACTATGTCAGGCATTGCAGTCGACTAGCGGCTAAGGGCTCCACAAGGATCAACGTCATGGCTGACCGGCAATCCATCGAGGCTTTCCTTCAAGGCGAAGGCCCCGTCGTGGACGTCCGTGCTCCCGCCGAATTTGAAAAGGGGCACATCCCGGGCGCCAAGAACCTGCCGCTCTTCAGCGACGATGAGCGCGCTGAAGTCGGCACGACCTACAAGCAGGTGGGTCGGACCGCGGCGGTTCAGCTGGGGCTTTCCCTGGTGGGGCCGAAATTGGCGCGCCTTGGCGAGACCCTTCAGGAGTGGAGCAGCCAGTGCCCAGGACAACCCCTGAGGATCCACTGTTGGCGTGGGGGCATGCGCTCGGGAAGCATGGCCTGGCTCGCCGAGACCCTGGATCTTCAGACCGTTGTCTTGGAGGGGGGCTACAAGCGTTATCGGCGCTGGGTTCTGGAGCTGATGGAGCAGCCCTGGCCGATCCATCTGCTGGGCGGGCGCACGGGAACGGGAAAAACAGATCTGTTGTTGGAACTTGCAGAACGGGGGGTGGCCGTCGTCGATCTGGAGGGACTGGCCCATCACCGCGGCAGCAGCTTCGGCGGCCTGGGGCTACCCGCCCAACCGAGCACGGAGGCCTTTGAGAATCGGATCGCGGCGGTGCTGGACCAGCAGCGCGCGGCACCGCAGATCTGGCTTGAAGCGGAAAGTATCCAAGTGGGGCGCTGCCGGATCCCAGACGGACTCTGGCGGCAGATGCAAGCGGCACCACTGCTGGAGATCACACGCACCGTGGAGGAGCGTCTCGACCAACTGGTGCAGGTTTACGGCGTCCAGGACCCCGATGCCCTAGCTGAAGCCACCCAACGCATCGCACGGCGCCTCGGCCCGCAACGCACCAAGGCGGCCCTTGAGGCGATCGCTGTTCGCGACTGGCGTGGAGCCTGCGCCCAAATGCTGGATTACTACGACCGCTGCTACGACCATGAATTGGAGCGCCATGGACAGGAGGAGTCCAGAACTGAACCGGAACGGCAGGATTTGGCGGGGCTATCGGCGGCGGCGGCCGCAGACCAGCTGATCGGGAGCGGTCTCGCCGCCAGATCCGCCAAGCAGCATCACTAGGATCAGCCTTTACGACGACGGGCGATGGCCGCGATCCAGTTTTTCCCCGGTGTGGATGAGCCGGTCGTGCCCGACATCCGGATGACTCGTTCGCGCGATGGCCGCACCGGCCAGGCGATCTTCATCTTTGATCAGCCCCAGGCCCTCTCCCCCGAGAGCATGGCCGACATCGGCGGCATGTACATGGTCGATGAGGAGGGCCAGATGGTCACCCGCGATGTGAATGCCAAGTTCGTGAACGGCAAGCCGGCTGGCTTGGAGGCCACCTACACCTGGAAAACCACCGAGGACTTCGAGCGCTTTATGCGTTTTGCGGAGCGCTACGCCCAGGCCAATGACCTGGGCTTTGCCCAGAAGAAGAATGAGGACGCTGGCGAAGGGGACGCCAACTGAATTCAAGTGCCGGAATCGGCGCTAAAACAACACGAGTCGGCCTCCCCCTTTGAGATTCGGCCAGTGGCTCGGATTGATCGCCACAGCAGCGGCGGCGCTGCTGCTGTGGTCCCTGCGCGAGGTCCTCATCCTGGTCTTTGCCGCCGTGGTGCTCGCCATGGCGATTTGCACCCTGGTGGGTGTCACCCAAGAGCGACTGCGCTGTAACCGCCCCGCTGCGCTTTCCATCAGCCTTGGGGGATTAGTTCTGCTTGCAGTGCTGACGACGGCGGTGGTCATTCCACCCTTCGTCGCCGAATTCCAAGAGCTGCTCAGGCAACTGCCTGCCGCCCTGCAGGTGGCCATGCAACTGCTCCGCGAGACCCTTGAGCGGAGCAGCCAAATGCTCTATGGCCGTGAAGCGCTGCAGTGGTTGCAGCAGAGCTGGCAAAACCAAGGCAGCACCAGCCTGGATCCCACGGGCGGCCTGCAGAGACTGCTCGGCGTCGCCGGGAACCTCGGCAGTGGCTTGCTGGAGTTGTTGTTTGTCGTCGCCGTCAGCTTGATGGTGGCGATCCAACCCAAGGCCTACCGGGAGATCGCGATCCTCCTGGTGCCGTCGTTTTACCGGCGTCGCTTTCGTGACGTGCTCTCCCTCTGCGGAGAGGCCTTGAGCAGCTGGATGGCAGGGGTGCTGATCAGCTCGCTCGGCGTTGGTGTGTTGGCAGCGATCGGGCTGTCCCTACTTGGGGTGAAGTTGGTGGCTGCCAACGCCCTCCTGGCCGGGTTGTTGAACGTCATCCCCAACATCGGCCCCACCTTGAGCACGGTCTTTCCGATGTCGGTCGCCCTGCTGGATTCGCCGGTGAAGGCCCTGTTGGTCTTGCTGCTCTATGTGGTGATCCAGCACATCGAGAGCTACCTGATCACCCCATCGGTGATGCACCACCAGGTGAAGTTGTTGCCAGGGCTGACCTTGATCGCCCAGTTTCTGTTCACGGTCATCTTTGGACCGCTTGGCCTGCTGCTCGCCCTGCCGCTGGCGGTCTGCCTCCAGGTCATCGTTCGGGAGGTGTTGATCCAGGACGTCCTGAACGGCTGGGAGTTGGCGAAGGGGGAGCGGCCATGACACCCCGCAGTTTGCTGCTGCTGCTGTCCCTGGTGGTCCTGGGGCTCCTGGCCTGGGAACTGCGCTGGGTGCTGATGGTGCTCTTTGGCGCGGTGGTGCTCGCCGTCGCCCTCGATGTGCCGGTGAGCTGGCTGCGCCGCATGGTTCGCCTGAGCCGGCCGCAGGCCCTGCTGGCGGTGCTGGTGGTCCTCGGCCTACTGAGCTGGCAGCTCGCCGAACTGCTGCTGCCGGAGCTGCTCGAGCAGCTCAACCAGCTGACCCAGTTGGTGCCGGCCTTGATTGCGCGGCTGGCCGAACTGCTCGGCGGAGTCAGCGTGCTTGATGGACTCGGCAGCCAACTCTCTGAGCTGATCACCATCGAAAAACTGCAGCCCATTGGCGCCCAACTGTTGGGGTTTGCCGGCGGCGCCGCCAGTGGCACCGTCCTGCTGCTGTTGATGGGGTTGCTCGCGATCCTCTTGGTGCTCGATCCCCGCAGTCACCAGCGCTTGGCCCTGGCGCTAACGCCCGCCCACAGCCGCACCTTGGTGCAAAACCTGCTCACGGAAAGCCGCCAGGCCTTAGGCGGCTGGCTAGCCGGGATGACCCTCTCCGCCTCGGTCGTCTTCCTGTTGACCTGGGCGGGGCTGGCGGCCCTCAAGGTGCCCTTGGCGCTGTTGAGCGGCCTGATCTGCGGTCTGCTCACCTTTGTCCCCACCATTGGCCCCACCCTGGCCAGCCTCTTACCTGTGGGGGTCTCGCTCTTGATCTCACCGACGCTGGCGGTTCAGGTAATCGTGCTGCGTTTGGTGCTGCAAAACGGCGAAGCCTTTCTGCTGACCCCGCTGTTGCTGAGCAGAACGGTCAACCTCCTGCCCACCGTGGCCTTGATGGCCCAGCTCAGCCTCGGCGCACTCCTGGGTTTGCCTGGTGTGCTGCTGGCACTGCCCCTGGTGGTCGTGCTCCAAGTTTTCTCCCAACGGGTGTTGGTGGAGCAGGTGATGGATCGCTGGTCTTGACGTGCTTGCGCTTCCATTCCGGCAACGGCGTCTTTGATACCGAGCGCTGAGGGTTGCCTGCCACAAAAGCGATTTCTAGCTTCCATGTAGTGAGGCTGGGCACCCATGGATCGCCACCAGAAGCTTGAAGGCGTGCGGTTGTACCGCATGTCAACCCCAGAGCACGACTGTCCCTGGGGCATCAAAGCGCGTGACTTGCTGCAAGCCCAAGGCATTCCTTTCGAAGATCATCTCCTGACAACATCGGCGGCGGTTGAAGCGTTCAAACAGGCTCACCGGGTGACAACAACCCCGCAAATCTTTACCCGTGATGAACGCATTGGTGGCTACGGCGATTTAGCCAAGCGTCTTGGCGAGAAGGCTGAGTCCGTTGAGTACTCCTACACCCCAGTGCTCGCTGTCTTTGGCAGCACATTGCTGATGGCCTTGGTGCTCGATGGCTCGATCCTTCGACACTTCATGGGCTTATCGATTTGCGTGCTGGCCATTTTGAAACTGATGGACATCAGCAGCTTTGCTGAGAGCTTTAGTAAGTACGACCTCATCACCCAGCGTTGGCGCGATTGGGCGAAGGTTTATCCAGGCGTGGAGTTACTGGTAGGCCTGGGTTTCTTGACGAACCCGCCGGTCCCTCTCTCGGGCTGGGTCGCGCTCATCGTTGGGATCCCAGGAATGATCTCCGTCCTCAAGGCCGTCTATATCGACAAACTGGCTCTCAATTGTGCCTGTGTCGGCGGAAACACCAAAACACCCCTAGGGATTGTGAGCTTCAGCGAATACGCGATGCTCAGCATCATGGGATTTGTTATCGCCGCTGGGCTCTAGTTTGACGAATGAGGGTTGGCGTCAACAGCAGCACACTGACCGCGAGTAGGTGATAGCGGGGAATCGTGAGCAGGCTGATCCATGTGAAATGCTCAGCCAGGAGCTGAAGCTCCGAGCGCAGATCCCAGAGGGCCAACCCTGCGAGCAGCAGCGGCACCAAAGGGACGCGGCGCGTCATCGACGCGAGAGAACCGGAAGCAAGGTCGGAGCAATGCCAATGCTCGACCAACTGCCAACACCGATGCCGATGGTCAGAGCGACAGCGAACCAAAAGAGGCTGCTTCCGCCGAAGAGCAGAAGGGACACCAACGGCAACAGGGTGGTGAAGGAGGTGTAGAGCGAGCGGGTCAAGGTGGCATCCACCGCCACGTCAACCTGGTCCTGAAGGCTAAGCCCCTGCAAGGCGCGTTTCTGCTCACGGATGCGGTCAAAGACCACCACCGTGTCGTTGACGGAATATCCAGCCACGGTGATCAAAGCCACCGCAAAGAGGGAATTGACCTCGATGCCGCCGATCACTCCCAACCAAGCACAGACGCCACAGGTAATGACGATGTCATGGGCCAGGCAAAGCAGGGCCAAGCCGGCGAAGACTCCGTCGTAGCGGAAGCTGATGTAGGCCGCGATCGCCGCAAAGCTCACCAACAGTGAGATCAAGCTCCCCTTGAGCAGTTGATCGCCCAGGGTGGGGCCAATCGTGTTG
>JAAZUZ010000225.1 GCA_018623875.1 Synechococcus sp. HW_metabat.21 | reverse complement strand
CTGGACGCTGAAGTTGTGCTCCAGAACCCCGTTCGCATCTACGGCTTGCTGGCCTTCTTCGCCGCCGTGGCTCTGGCCCAGATCATGCTTGTTCTGAAGAAAAAGCAGATCGAGAAGGTGCAGGCCGCCGAAGGCGTTTGATGTCCCTCGCTGTGTTCACCTCCCCGGGCCCCCTGCTGTTTCAGCTGGGGCCTTTTTCTTTGCGTTGGTATGGACTGCTGATCGCCATTGCGGTGCTTTGCGGACTCGCCCTGGCCACCCGGCTTGGCAAAGAACGGGGGATCGATTCAACGCTCATTGCCGATCTCCTGCCGCTGCTGGTGCTGACGGCCGTGGTCGGTGCGCGGATCTACTACGTCAGCTTTGAGTGGCGTCAGTACCGCTTCAATTGGCTGGATGCCCTGGCGATTTGGCGTGGTGGCATCGCCATCCACGGAGCACTGATCGGAGGAACCTTGGCTGTGATCCTTTACAGCCGTTGGCGCAAGATCGCCTTCTGGAACCTCCTGGATGTCCTTTTGCCCTCTGTCGCCCTGGGACAGGCGATCGGCCGCTGGGGGAACTTCTTTAATTCCGAGGCATTTGGGCTCCCCACCGACCTGCCCTGGAAACTGACCATCCCGTTTTCGAACCGGCCGGTTGAATTCCTCGATCAATCGACCTTCCACCCCACGTTCCTCTACGAGTCCATCTGGAATCTGGGGGTACTACTGCTGCTGCTCTGGCTCTTTCGAAAGGGGATCGAGGGGCAAATCAGGCTTCCTGCAGGGGCCCTGAGCTGCGTCTACCTGATGAGCTACAGCTGCGGACGCCTCTGGATTGAAGGATTGCGGATCGATCCGCTCTGCCTGATGGGGACTCCGCCGTACTGCGCCGGTGGGCTACGGATGGCGCAGGTCATCAGCTTGGCCCTGATCGCCCTCGGCGGTCTCGGGCTGTACTGGCTCTACGGGCGCAAGCGTGCCCTTCCCGATCCCAGCGGAGTGACCCCATGACCACCGCGACGGGCAAGGTTTGGATTGTGGGAGCCGGCCCTGGCGCCCCTGATTTGTTGACCCTGAGGGCCGCGCGAGCGATCGAGCAGGCAGAGGTCTTGATCTGGACCGATTCCCTGGTCAACCCGCAACTGGCCGCCATGGCGCCAGAGGGCTGCGAACGCATTCGCACCAGCACCCTGACCTTGGAAGAGGTGATGGGACTGATGCTGGATCGGGTGAAGGACGGCAAACGGGTGGTCCGCCTTCACGACGGCGACACCTGCCTCTACAGCGCCCTCAACGAACAGCTCTGTCGGCTGCTGGATGCTGAGGTGGACGTGGAGGTTGTTCCCGGCCTGAGCGCTTACCAGGCCGCCGCCGCCTGCCTGAAGAGCGAACTCACGATTCCGGGGCTGGTGCAAACCATCGTGATTGGCCGCGCCGGTGGCCGGACCGGCGTTCCAGAGAGCGAAACCCTCGAACGCCTGGCCTCCCTGAAGGCCTCCCTCTGCCTGTACCTGAGCGCCCGGCACGTGGAGGAGGTCCAGCGGGAGCTGCTGCTGCACTACCCGCCCGAAACCCCTGTGGCGATTGGCTATCGGGTCAGCTGGCCAGATGAATGGATCACTGTTGTCCCCCTTAAGGACATCGACCGGGTGAGCCGTGAACGGGAGCTGATTCGCACCACGCTCTATGTGGTGAGCCCAGCATTAACCGCCCCTGGCGAGGCCCGCTCCATGCTTTATTCAGCGAGCCACAACCACCTGTTCCGCGGCGGTGCCGAGTCGATCTAACGGGGCGGCCATGATCTAAACTCGACCTGCGCGAGCGATGAGCGCACGCGGGCGATTAGCACAGCGGTAGCGCACTTCCTTCACACGGAAGGGGTCACTGGTTCGAATCCAGTATCGCCCATTTGATTCAGTCCCTTGGCCGGCTGCAGTGCTCTGCGACCGGCTTTTTTGTGGCCAAGAGGGAACGATCAGCTGACGCTCAAGCTCAGTCCAACCGCTTCCTCCACGTAGTGCTGGCAGGACTGCAAGCTCCAACGCTCCAAGTTGAGGTCCACCTCAGCGGTGAGGGGCATCAGTTGAATCGCCATGCCGTTCTCGCCATGGGCCTTGAGAACACAATCGGCAATCACCTTCTGGGGGCGGCGGTCCATCGCCACGGCCAAACGCAGCAGCAACGCCATCGAAGACACGGTGCGGCGCTGATCCCGTCCTTCGATCAGCTGCCAGGACTCGTGACGCTTTTTTGGTAGGGAACGGCGGTGGTAGCGGGCGATCGCCGCCACCATCAAATGCTCGCTCTCGGAGTAGCCGAGCAGATCGCAGTGGCGGACCAGGTACCAGGTGTGTTTGTGATAGGCACCGACATTGATGTGCTGACCGCAGCTGTGCAGCATCGCCGCGGCCCAGAGCAACTGACGCCCCTGGCCATCGTCCTGGTGCAGGAGGCCCTGGCTTTGGTCGTAAAGACGCAGCGCTAGGGCCGCTACCCGTTCAGCCCGGGGAACGTCCACTCCATAGCGCTGGGCTTGATGCAAAACCGTGCGTTGACGAATGCTGCTCTGGAAAGCGAAGCGATCAACGATCAGATCGTTCCGCAGCATCCAATCGACAAT
>JAAZUZ010000006.1 GCA_018623875.1 Synechococcus sp. HW_metabat.21 | reverse complement strand
GGCCACCGGGAATGGGCCAAATACGTCGACGGTTGGGACGAGCCGCTCGCTAGCTGACCCCGCTGGCCTGGTCGGCCAGCTCCTCCAGTTGACGGCGCTGGTCAGCGGAGACACAAGCCCCAATCAGCTCCGCCAGCTGACCTTGCAGGACGGGCTCGAGCGAGAAGTTGCGGCCGAGGCGATGGTCCGTCGTGCGGTTGTCCTTGTAGTTGTAAGTGCGGATCTTCTCGCTGCGGTCGCCGCTGCCCACCTGAGCCAGGCGAGCCGAGCGCTCCTTGGCGTTGGCCTCAGCCAGTTCACGCTCATAGAGCTTGGCCCGCAGGATTTCCAGGGCCCGTTCCCGGTTCTGGAGCTGGGAACGCTCCTGGGTGCAGAAGACCCGGATCCCTGTGGGCTTGTGCAGGAGGTCGACTGCGGTCTCCACCTTGTTCACGTTCTGGCCACCGGCACCACCAGAGCGGGCCGTGCTGATCTCCAGGTCAGTCGGGTCGATCTGAACTTCGACGGGGTCGGCTTCGGGCATCACCGCGACGGTCGCCGTGGAGGTGTGAACGCGCCCCTGGGATTCGGTCGCAGGGACCCGCTGCACACGGTGCACGCCGGCCTCGAATTTCAGCTGACTGAAGACACTGTCGCCCTGGATCGCCAGGATTAATTCCTTGTAGCCGCCGAGTTCCGCCTCCGAGGCACTCACCGGCTGCACCTTCCAGCCGACGCTCTGGGCGTAGCGCTCATACATCCGCGCCAAGTCACCGGCCCAGATGGCCGCCTCGTCGCCGCCAGCGCCGGCACGGATCTCCAGCATCACGCTGCGTTCATCCCGGGGATCACGGGGAAGCAGCGCCAGGGTCAGCTGCTCTTCCATGGCCGCGATCTGGGTCGCCAAGCCGCTCAGCTCCTCTTGGGCCAGGGCCTCCATTTCTTGGTCCCCGCGGGACTCCTTCAGGAGCTCCTTGGCGTCCTCTTCCTGTTTGCGCCATTGGCAGAGCTGGTCATACCCGTTGACCAGGGGTTCCAGCCGAGCCCGCTCCCGGGCGATGGGCTCAAGCTGAGCTGGATTGGCCGCCACATCCGGGTCGGCCAACTGGCGCTCCAGGGTGTCAAAAGTGGCGCGCGCCGTCTCGAGACGTTCACGCAGAAAGGAAGCATCCATGAGAGCGGCTTAAGCCAACAAAAAAGCCGGACGCCCTGGAGCATCCGGCTTGAGGAATCGAGGTCACGACGAGCGTGAACGACAGATCAGGCCTTGTCGGCTGCGTCGGCCTTCTTCTCGGTTTTGGCATCGGCACCAGCGGCGCTGCCCATGCCGTACTTGCGCATGAAGCGATCCACACGACCCTCGGTATCCAGGATCTTCTGGGTACCGGTGTAGAAGGGGTGGTTGCCGCTCCAGACGTCGACGTGGATCTCGGGAGAGGTGGAGCCAGTGGTCATCACCACTTCTCCGTTGCAGATCACCTTGGCATCGGGATACCAGGTGGGATGGATGTCGGCCTTCGGCATGACGGGTACGGGGCTGAGGGGCGAAAGCGCAATCAGCGCTTGGAGAACTGAGGAGCCTTACGGGCTTTCTTCAGACCGTACTTACGACGCTCCTTGGCGCGGGGGTCACGGCTGAGGTGGCCTTCGGTCTTAAGGGGCTTGCGGTTTTCCGGGGACAGCTCGCACAGAGCACGGGCAGCACCTTGCTTGATCGCATCGGCCTGGCCGGTCAAGCCGCCACCACGGACGTTGACCAGAATGTCGTACTCGGACCCCAAACCCAGGGTCTGCAGGGGAGCCTTGACGGCAGCCAAGTAGACGGGGTTGTAGTTCAGGTAGTTGTCACCGGGACGACCATTGATGGTCACGGTGCCATTGCCAGGAACGACGCGGACGCGTGCCACGGCGGTCTTACGACGGCCGGTTCCCCAGTAAACGACTTTGGTGGTGCTCATTTGGCGGAAGCGGCGGGATCGAGGGCCAGAGCCTTGGGCTGCTGGGCGGCGTGGGGGTGCTCAGCACCCTTGTAGACCTTCAGCTTGCGGAACAGCTGACGACCGAGGGCGTTGTGGGGGAGCATGCCCTTCACAGCCTTCTCGATGATCCGCTCGGGGATCCGTGCCTGCAGGGCAGCGAAGGTTTCGGTCTTCATGCCACCGGGGCGACCGGAGTGGCGGCGATAAAGCTTGTCGGAAGCCTTATTTCCGCTCACCTTGACCTTCTCAGCATTGATGACCACGACGAAGTCGCCGGCATCGATGTGAGGGGCGAAGTTGGGGTTGTTCTTACCCCGCAGAACCGAAGCGACCTCGGTGGCAAGCCGGCCGAGGGTCTGGTTCTCAGCGTCCACCAGATACCACTGGCGGGCTGAGGAATCCTGGGGAGGGACGAGAGTCTTGTTCATCGCGCCGGCGGGCCGGTTCGGATAGGACCCCATCACCACGCTTAGGCGGGTGGGGTTGGACAGGGTGTCTGGACTGTGGGTCTCGACTAATGACGGCAGCCACCCGATCACTCGGGTGTCAATCGCTCGTTGAGTGAACCTACCGCTTCACCGATCCCCACAACTGGGGAGAGGAATTGGGGCAGGGGCTGGCCGCCGATGAACATCGGCAGGTCAACTCTGAGACCGGCAGACCCAGTCAGTGCATGGACTGACCCGGTGCTGCTGGCGGTGCATCAGAGCCCTCCAGCAAATACCGCGGTTGACAATCGTACCAGGCAGCCCTGGGGAAGATCTCACTCGGGTAGCCCACCCGCAGCAGGCACAAACCCTGCGGGGGAGCGGCTTCTTTGACCTCCTCACGGGCCTGACTACGCCAGCGACGGCGGAACGCCTCCAGGCTGAGCCGGCCCTCGCCAACGGCCACCAGCTGGCCCATCACCAGGCGCACCATCCCATAGAGGAAGCCACTGGCCTGCAGCTCCACCTCGAGGAGGTCGCCCCGACGCAGCACCGAGACCTCCTGCAAAGTCGTACGGGAGTGGGAGCGAGCGCTACCGGCACGCTCAAAGGCCGCAAAATCATGCTCCCCGAGCATGTCCTCGAGGGCCATTCGCATCCGACCCTCATCGAGCTTGAACTGATAGCGGTGCCAGCTCCAGGGGGCCAGGAAGAGGTTTGGGATCCGAGCGTTGTAGATCGTGTAGCGGTAACGCCGGTAGGTCGCCGAGAAGCAGGCATGCCAGTCCGGCGACACTGGCGCCGCAGAACGCACTCGGATACTGGCCGGAAGACGGCCATTCAGGGCCGCGGGCCAGCGGTTGGCGGGGATCGGACCGGCGCAGTCGAAATGGACGACCTGGCCCGAGGCATGAACCCCGCTATCGGTCCGACCGGCCGCCACGACGGCAGCCGGACCGGCGGGATCCAATTGGGCCAAGGCCGCTTCCAGAGTTTCTTGAACACTCGGATCCCTGGGCTGGCGCTGCCAGCCGCAATAGGCGGAACCGTCGTACTGGAGACAAAGGGCAATCCGCCTGAGCTGCTCGGTGGACGTGCTGTCGGTCAAGGCAGATGCCTCTGAAGCCATAAAAAACCGCGCGAAGGACGGGCCTCCGCGCGGCGGTGCTGATCAAGTGAACGATCTTCGAAAATCAGACGAGCTCGATGATCGCCATCTCAGCGTTGTCACCACGGCGGGGAACAGTGCGGATGATGCGGGTGTAACCGCCATTGCGGTCGCCGTAACGCTCCTGGGCCTTGTCGAACAGGGCGTGAACCAGTTGCTTGTCGTAGATGTAGCCAATGGCACGGCGACGGGCAGCCAGACTGCCGTCCTTGGCAAGGCTGATCATGCGCTCGGCTTCGTCGCGGAGAGCCTTGGCGCGAGCCTTGGTGGTGGTCAGACGACCCTCACGGATCAACTGGGTGGTCAGGGCGCGAAGCATGGCTTTGCGCTGGTCGGCAGGACGCCCCAATTTGGGGACTCGGCACTGGTGACGCATGACTAAATCGGTGGAAACGAGGGGGAGACAGGTGCTGCCGCGCGATCAGGCGCTGGTGCGGCTCTGGGGCAGGGAGATACCGATGCGCTCGAGGGCCTCGATCACCTCGTCGGCCGACTTCGAACCGAAGTTCTTGATTTCGAGCAGATCTTCGTAGCTGAAGCCCATCAAGTCAGACACGGAGTTGACTTGGGCGCGCTTCAGACAGTTGTAGGCGCGAACCGAAAGGTTCAGCTCTTCCAGGGGGATTTGAGCTTCAGCGGAGGGCTCGGGCTCCTGGCTTTGCTCTTCTTCCATGGTCAGAGTCGCCATGGGCTGGATCAGGGTGATCAGCTGGTTGGCGGCCTGGGCCATCGCGTCGTCAGGCGTCAGAGAGCCGTCGGTCTGGATCTCCAGACGGAGGCGCTCACGGGCGGAACCGCCTTCGCCAACCGCGGTCTCATCGATCGTGTAGTTGGCGCGCTGGACGGGCATGAACACGGCGTCGATCTGCAGGAGATCAACGGCGCTGGTGTCCTCCACACGGCGATCAACCGGGCGGTAGCCCACGCCACGCTCGACGTGAACTTCCAACTCCAGGCTGTGGCCCTCGGCAACGGTGGCGATCGGACGCTCGGGGTCGATCACGCTCACCTGGGAGGAGAACTGCAGGTCTCCAGCGGTCACGGTGGCGGGACCGTTGACCACCAGGCGGCCGATCTCCAGCTCGCGGCTGCGGCTGTTGACGGCGACGTCCTTGCAATTCAGCAGGATGTCAAGAACGTCTTCGCGGACACCGGGGACGGTGGCGTACTCGTGGTTGACGCCAGCGATGCGCACGGCGGTGATGGCGCTGCCCTCAAGGGCGCCCATCAGCATGCGGCGCAGGGAGTTGCCCAGGGTGGTCGCCTGGCCACGCTCAAGGGGGCCAATGACGAAGACGCCGGTTTGGGAACGATCGTCAGCGATCTGGTGTTCAACCCGATCGATCTGGTACTGCAACACGGTCTGAAGCTCAGATAGGTGGATGGACCCCCTCTGGGGCTAGTCGATGCGTCGAATCAGACCCGGCGACGCTTGGAACGGCGGCAACCGTTGTGGGGCAGCGGGGTGACGTCACGGATCAGGGTGATCTCGAGACCAGCAACCTGCAGAGCACGGATGGCGGTTTCACGACCGGAACCAGGACCGCGAACCAGCACCTCGATCTGGCGCATCCCCTGCTCAAGGGCGCGACGGGCAGCTGCTTCAGCGGCGGTTTGGGCAGCGAAGGGGGTGCCTTTACGGGCGCCCTTGAAACCGCTTGCACCAGCGGAGCTCCAGGAGATCACTTCACCGGCGGTGTCCGTGATGGAGACGATGGTGTTGTTGAACGTGCTCTGGATGTGTGCAACGCCGTTAGGGACGTTGCGCTTCGTCTTCTTGGAACCAGACTTTTTGGCGGGCTTGGCCATGGATAAGGCCCTGCAACGGCAGGGAGGTGATCGGGGGTCTTAAGGGAGCGACCTGGTGACGACGGCACGCATTCGGCCGAACGGCAGGCGCTATGGGGCCAAAGGCCTGAAGCAAGCGGTGGCTTACTTCTTCTTACCGGCCACGGTCTTGCGGCTACCGCGGCGAGTACGGGCGTTAGTGCGGGTGCGCTGACCGCGGACGGGCAGACCGACGCGGTGGCGACGACCACGGACACAGCCGATGTCTTGGAGGCGCTTCATGGCCATGCCCTCTTGGCGACGAAGGTCGCCCTCAAGGGTGTAGCTCTCGGTTGCACCGCGAAGCTTTTGGACGTCGGAATCTTCCAGGTCTTTGACGCGGGTGTCGGGGTTCACACCGGTCTTGGCCAGAATCTTTTGGGCCGTGGTCAGGCCGATTCCGTAGACGTAGGTCAGGGCGATTTCGATCCTCTTGTCGCGAGGAATATCAACGCCGGCAATACGAGCCACTGAAAAAACGTTGGGGTGAGCAGGGGAAAGGCTTGAACGGGAGTCTCGGCAAGAACCGAGGACAGCAGTCGAGCCAGGTTTTGGTCCAAACGGACCGGGGCAAGGTCAGCGGGGGATCAACCCTGACGCTGCTTGTGCTTCGGGTTGGGGCAGATCACCATCACCCGACCGTGCCGGCGAATCACGCGGCACTTGTCGCACATTTTCTTGACCGAGGCACGCACCTTCATGGGAGCGGTCTCTCCAAATTTCCAAACGACGAACTTACCACAGGGGTCAACCCAACAGGGCTGCGATCCGCTCGGCAATGGCCTCGACCGTGCCGGCCGCTTCGACGGGAGCAATCAAGCCACGCTCGCGGTAGTAGGCGATCAAAGGCTCGGTTTGCTCGCGGTAGACCTCGAGGCGATGGCGAATGACCTCCTCGTTGTCATCAGCCCGCCCGCGGGAGAGGAGACGCTGCACCAGAACGCCGTCATCGAGTTCCATCAGAACGACGAGCTCGATCTGCTGGCCAAGCTCTTCGAGCAGGCTGGCCAGGGCATCAGCCTGGGCGACGTTGCGGGGGAACCCATCCAGCAGCCAACCACCGCTGTGGTTTTGCAGCCGGCTGCGGACGATGGCGAGCACCAGGGCATCGCTCACCAGCTCGCCGCGGGCCATGACCGCCTCGGCCTCTTTGCCCAGATCACTGCCGGCGGCGACCTCTGCGCGCAGTAGATCGCCAGTGGAGAGGTGGAGCAGCCCTTGGCTCTCGGCCAACTTCTGAGCTTGGGTGCCCTTACCCGCACCGGGAGGACCAAGGAAGAGGAGACGTTGCTTCATGGCAGGAAGAGAGAAAACGAGGAGGCCGAGGAATTACTGGCGAACCATGCCTTCGTAGCGCTGCGAGATCACAGCGGTTTGCAGTTGCTTCGCGGTCTGAATGGCGACGCCCACCAGGATCAGCAGGCTGGTCGCGCCCAGTCCTTGAAAGGTCTGAACACGGGTCGCGGACTCAACCGCGGAAGGCACGATGGCAACAGCCCCAAGGAAGAGGGCACCCAGCAGGGTGAGACGGTTCTGGATTCCGGTCAGGTAAGCCGTGGTGGCGGAACCCGGGCGGACTCCAGGAATAGCGACCCCACCGCGCTTCAGGTTGGAAGCGACGTCCACAGGGCGAACCGTAAGGGTGGCGTAGAAGAACGAGAAGCCAATGATCAGACCGAAGAACAGCAAGGCGTAGACCCAAGGGGTGCTGCTGTTGGGGCTCAAAAAGCTGGCGATCTGAATCAGGGTCGGGTTCTTACTGAAGTTGGCGATCTGCAGGGGCAGGAAGACCACCGCCGACGCAAAGATGATCGGCATCACGCCTCCAGCATTGAGCTTCAGGGGCAGATAGCTCTGCCGGGCGGAGATCCCCGCTCCACCGACCTGGCGCTTGGCGCTGACGATGGGGATGCGGCGACTGCCCTCCTCAACGCAGACGATGCCAACAATGGTGATCAAGAAGACCGCCACCAAGACAACGATGCCGCCAACGGCCTCGCGGCCACCGGTTTGGGCTAACTCAATGGTGGAACCCAGAGCCCGCGGCAGGGTCGCGACGATATTCAGATAGATGACCAGGGACGCCCCCTGGCCAATGCCTCGTTCGGTGATGACCTCACTGAGCCACATCACCACCATCGAACCGGTCACCAGGGCAATCGCCGTCTGGGCAACGAAGACCAAGTCCGGAGTCCCGGGCAGCGCATAGGGCCTGAGGATCAGGGCAAACACGATGCTCTGAAAGAGACCCCAGCCCAGGGCGACATAGCGGGTGTACTGGGCAATCTTGCGGCGGCCCGCCTCACCCTCGTTCTTCTGCAAATCCTCCAGCTGGGGCAGAGCCGAGGTCAGCAGCTGAATGATGATCGAGGCGTTGATAAAGGGAAGGATCCCCAGGGCAAAGACACCGAGGGCAGAGATACCACCGCCCGTGAAGATGTCGAGGAAGCCAAGAAGGGAGCCGCCCTGAGCCGCGAAAGCCTGGAAGGCTGCGCGGTCGATCCCGGGCACGGGGATATAGATGCCCAGACGCACCAGGAGCAGAAGCCCCAAGGTGATGAGAACCCTGTCGCGCAGATCCTTGGCTTGGACCAGCTGCGTGAGGATTTCACCGGCACTGGGGTTACGCCCCCGGCTGACGACCATGGCAGGTGTTGACGAACAAGAAAAAACCGCCTGGCGATCGATCCGATCACCAGACGGCATTGACCTTAATGGGCCGTGGACAGGCGGAGATCAGATCTCCTCGCAGGTACCACCAGCAGCTTCGATCTTCTGGCGTGCAGACGCGGTGAAAGCGGCTGCCTGAACGGTGAGCTTCACGCTCAAATCACCATTACCAAGAACCTTCAGGGGGTGCTTGGGCTTGGTCACCAGGCCATCCTTGACCAGGGTGTCGATGTTGACGGTGCTACCGGCTTTGAGCTCGGCCAGCTTCGCCACGTTGATCACCGTGTAGTTCTTCGGATTGATGACGGTGAAGTGCTTCAGCTTCGGTACCCGGCGGTACAGAGGCATCTGACCACCTTCGAAGCCAGGACGGGTGGGGCGACCCGAGCGGGACTTCTGGCCACGCATACCGAAGCCACAGCTAGCGCCTTGGCCAGCGGCAATACCGCGGCCCTTACGCAGCTTGCGGCGACGGGAGCCGGCTTGCGCCTTGAGGGTTTGGAGGTTGAGCGATGTCATGGCGGGCCTCAGGAGTAGATCTGCTCAAGGGAGATGCCACGCTCCTTGGCGGTCTCCTTGTGGGTGCGCAGGCCAGCCAGGGCATCCATGGCGGCGCGGGCGTTGTTCAGGGGGGTCTTGGAGCCTAGGCGCTTGGCCAGCACGTTCTTAATGCCGGCAAGCTCAAGCACCGTACGGATGGAACCACCCGCGATCACACCGGTACCAGGGGCAGCGGGGCGAATCAGGACGCTGGCAGCGCCGTCGCGACCGTTGCTCAGGGTGGGGATCGAAGAGTGACGGGTCAGAGGCACCTTGACCAGGTGCTTCTTGCCATCGGCGACGCCCTTGCGGACGGCACCGATCACATCGCCAGCCTTGCCGACGCCGACGCCGACCTGGCCTTTCTCGTTGCCGACGACAACGATGGCCCGGAAGCTCATCTTCTTACCGCCTTTCACGGTCTTGGAGACGCGGCGGATTTGCACCACGCGCTCTTGCCATTCGGAGTCGCGCTCCTGGCCACGGCGGCCACGGCGGTCGCCACCGCGGCGGTCGCCACGGCCGTCGCCGCGACCACCACGACGCTGTTCCTGCTGCTGGCCTTCGGCCGCTGCGGGGACATCAGCTGCCGCTGGGGTGGCGTTGGACTGGGTGTTGTTGGTTTCGGTCATGGTGAGAGCAGGGATCAGAACTGAAGGCCCGCTTCCCGGGCGGCGTCAGCCAGGGCCTTGACACGGCCGTGGTAGAGGTTGCCGCCACGATCGAAGACCACCGATTGAATGCCCTTGGCGAGGGCACGCTTGGCGACCAGCTGACCGACTGCGACAGAAGCATCGCAGGTAGCGCCGATGGTGACGCTGCTGCGGAGCTCTTTATCAACGGTGGACGCCGAGCAAAGAGTGCTCTGGGCGACGTCGTCGATGACTTGAGCGTAGATGTGGTTGTTGGAGCGGAACACAGCCAGGCGAGGACGCGCGGCGGTGCCGGAGAGATTGCGGCGCAGACGGCGGTGACGCTTTTGTGTCTGCTGCTTGCGGGAAAGGGTGGACATGGAAGTACTGGGTAAAAACGCTTAAGCAGACCTCACTTCTTACCGGTCTTACCGGCCTTGCGGAGGATGCGTTCGCCCTCGTACTTGATGCCCTTGCCCTTGTAAGGCTCGGGGGGACGGATGGCGCGAACCTTGGCCGCTTCGTTGCCGACCAGCTCCTTATCGGGGCCGGAGACAATCACGGTGGTGTTGCCGTCAACGGCGAAGGTCACGCCCTCGGGGGCGATCATTTCGACCTGGTGGCTGTAGCCAGCACTGACGACGAGCTTCTTGCCCTGAACGGCGGCGCGGTAACCCACACCGACGATCTCGAGCTTGCGAGTGAAGCCCTTGCTGACACCCTCGACCATGTTGGCGACGAGGGTCCGGCACAGACCGTGGCGCTCGCGGGAGCGACGGCTGGTGCTGGAGGGGGACACCACGATGGTGCTGCCGTCCTGAGCGACGGCCACGCCGTCAGGCAGGGTGCGGCTCAGTTCGCCCTTGGGACCTTTGACTTTGACGTCAAGGCCATTGAGGCTGACGGTGACGCCGCCCGGAACGGGAATCGGCGATTTACCAATACGAGACATGAATCAATCCCCCTAATCAGTAGACGTAAGCGAGCACTTCGCCACCGACGCCCTGCTTGCGGGCGTCGCGGTCGCTCATCACACCTTTGGAGGTGGAGATGATGGCCACGCCGAGGCCGCCCAGGACTTTGGGGAGCTGACGAGTGTTCTTGTAGACGCGCAGGCCAGGCTTGCTGACGCGCTGCACGGTGCGAATGATCGGCTGACGGTGCTTACCGCTGTATTTCAGCTCGAGCACCAGGTGCTTCATCACGCCTTCACCTTCTTCGGTGATTTCGGCGATGAAACCTTCCTGTTGCAGCACCTTGGCGATGCTTTGGGCCATGCGCGAAGCAGGCACCTTGGTGGATTGATGACGCTTCTCACTCGCATTGCGAATGCGGGTGAGCATGTCGGAAATCGGGTCGTGATTAGCCATAGGTCGGGTCCGAAGAGGGCTCAGTTGCTGCGGAACGGCATTCCCATCTCGCGGAGGAGGGCCCGGCCCTCTTCGTCGTTACGGGCAGTGGTCACGATGGTGATGTCCATGCCCCGGATGGCATCGATCTTGTCGAACGAGATCTCGGGAAAAATGATCTGCTCCTTCACCCCGAGGGTGTAGTTGCCACGACCGTCAAAGCTCTTCTCGCTCACACCGCGGAAGTCGCGGATGCGGGGCAGAGCCAGGTTGATAAGACGCTCGAGGAACGCATACATGCGGTCACCACGGAGGGTGACGGCCACGCCGATCGGCATGCCCTGACGGATCTTGAAGCCAGCGATGGCCTTCTTGGCGCGGGTCACAACCACCTTTTGACCGGTGATGGTGGCCAGCTCCTCAATGGAGGCCTCGAGGGCCTTGGCATTGGCGGCGGCTTCGCCGAGGCCCCGGTTGACGGTGACTTTCACCACCTTGGGGACTTCGTGGATGTTCGAGAGACTGAGATCCTTAAGCAACTTGGGCTGGATCTTCTCCCGATAGTTCTGTTTAAGGGACATGACGGGGAAAGGAGATGCGCTTCTGGTCTTGGTCAGAAGGCGGACAAGGTCGATGTATGTGAGATCAGTCGAGGATCTCGCCGGTTTTCTTGAGGCGGCGCTTCTTGGTGCCGTCCTTCTCCACCACGATTTCCACGCGGCTGGCCACCTTTTTATCGGTGGAGTACAGCATCACGTTGGAGGCGTGCAGGGAGGCTTCTTCGGTAACGATGCGACCGGTTTCGCCTTCCTGGGTGGGCTTCATGTGGCGGGTGCGGAGGTTGATGCCCTGCACGACCACACGGTTCTCATAGGGAAGGATGCGCAGGACCTCACCGGTCTTGCCCTTGTCCTTACCGCTGATCACCTGAACGGTGTCGCCCTTCTTGATGCGCATCTTGGTGCGCACCTGAGCTTGGGCTTTAGGGGTGGCAGTCGCCATCTCAGATCACCTCCGGAGCGAGGGACACGATCTTGGTGAAGTTGCGGTCACGCAGTTCGCGAGCCACAGGACCGAAGACGCGGGTGCCCTTGGGGTTGTTGTCAGTGCCGAGGATCACGGCAGCGTTGTCGTCAAAACGGATCGAGTTGCCGTTGACGCGACGCATGGTGGCTTTGGTGCGAACCACCACAGCCTTGACCACGTCGGACTTTTTCACGCCCATGTTGGGCATGGCGTCCTTGACGGCGGCCACGATCACATCGCCCACGTGGGCGTAGCGACGGTTGGTGCCCAGCACGCGGATGCACTGGATGCGCTTGGCGCCGCTGTTATCAGCGACGTTGAGGAAGGTTTCCTGTTGGATCATCGGGAGCTCTCCTCAGCTGGCGCTGCTGTTGTTCAGCACCTCGGCCACGGACCAACGCTTGGTGCGGCTGAGGGGACGGGTTTCGGTGATGCGGACGCGGTCACCCACCTTGCAGGTGTTGGCCTCATCGTGCGCCTTGTAGCGCTTGGTGCGGCTCACCGTCTTTTGATAGATGGGGTGGGGGAAGCGGTTTTCCACCGCCACCACCACGGTTTTATCCATCTTGTCGCTGACGACGGTGCCGACCCTTTCCTTGGTTGCCATAACGGTTACTTAGGGGATCAGGAAGCGGCGGAGCTCTTGCGCTCCGTTTGCACCGTCAGCAGCTGGGCCAGCTTGATGCGGGCGGCCTTGAAGCGGTGCGGATTCTCGAGACGGCGGGTGGCCTGCTCGAAACGAAGGGTGAACAGCTCGCGACGGGTGTCGTCGATCTGCGTGGTGATGTCGCCGTCGGAAAGCTTGCGCACCTCGGCGATGTCGGGACGGGCCATGGTCAGGACTCCACGGTGGTGGCGGCCGCGGCGGCAGCCTGGGCAGCTTCCTGATCCGCCAGGGTCAGGAACTTGGTCTTCACGGGCAGCTTGTACTGCGCCAGGCGCATGGCCTCTTTGGCGATCTCGGGGGTGATATCAGCACCGCCCATCTCAAAGAGAATGCGGCCGGGCTTGATCACAGCCACCCAGAACTCCGGGTTGCCCTTACCGGAACCCATACGGGTTTCGGCGGGGCGCATGGTCACCGGCTTGTCGGGGAAGATCCGGATCCAGATCTTTCCGCCCCGCTTCACGTAGCGGGTCATGGCACGGCGGCTGGCCTCAATCTGACGGGAGGTGATCCACCCGCACTCTTGGGCCTGCAGAGCGAACTCACCGAAGGCGATGGTGTTGCCACGGGTGGCGACACCGCGCATACGGCCGCGCTGCTGCTTACGGAATTTGACGCGTCTTGGACTCAGCATGGTTCAGGCCTCCTGATCACTCTTCGTTCGAACGGTCTTCGAACTGTTGGGGCCGACGGCTAGCGCGGCGCTTCGGACTTGCACCCACGGGCACTTTGTCCTGGCTGCCGGGAAGCACTTCGCCTTTGAAGACCCAAACCTTGATGCCAAGCACCCCGTAGGTGGTGGTGGCAACTTTGGTTGCGTAGTCGATGTCAGCGCGGAGGGTGTGCAGGGGCACCCGACCTTCACGGCTCCACTCGGTACGGGCAATTTCTGCACCGTTGAGGCGGCCGCTGACCTGAAGCTTCATGCCCAGGACACCGGCGCGCTGAGCGCGCTGGATGGCCATACGCATAACGCGACGGAAAGCAACGCGCTTCTCGAGCTGTTGAGCGATGTACTCAGCCAGCAGGAAAGCGTCGGCGTCAACGCGCTCCACTTCAACCACGTTGATCCGCACCTGACGGGCGGAGTCACGGATGGTCTTCTGGATGCCGCTGCGCAGCTCTTCGATACCGCTGCCCTGGCGGCCGACGAGAACGCCGGGGCGGGCAGTTTTGAGTTCAACCTCGAGCTGATCGGCCTTACGGGAGATCACAACGTCGCTGATGCCAGCGGCGCCGTACTTCTTGTGGATGAACTTACGGATCTGATCGTCTTCCTTCAGGAGAGACGGATAGGTCTTGCTGGGGGCGTACCAGCGGGACCGGTGTTCCTGGGTGATCCCCAGGCGCAAGCCGGTTGGATGGATCTTGTGTCCCATCGATCGGTGTCCTCGGGGGTCAGGCGGCAGGAGCCACAGCAATGCTGATGTGGCAAGTCTTTTTCTGGATCGCGTAGGCGCGACCCTGGGCACGGGGGCGATAGCGCTTCATCACCGGACCCATGTCCGCAGTAGCGGAGGAGATCACGAGGGAAGCGGGATCGAGACCCAGGTTGTGCTCGGCGTTGGCCACAGCGCTGCGCAGGACCTTGGTGATCGGACCTGTGGAGCGATAGGGCATGAACTCGAGCATGATCAGCGCGTCGCGATAGCTGCGACCGCGGATCTGATCGAGAACCCGGCGAACCTTGGACACGGAGCCGCGGATGTAGCGGCCGTGTGCCTGAGCAGTCGTGGATGAGGTGTTTGCCATGTCCTCAGCGGCCTCCTTTCTTGTCCTTGATGTGGCCGCGGAAGTTACGCGTCGGCGCAAATTCCCCCAGCTTGTGGCCCACCATCTGCTCAGTCACATAGACGGGCACATGGGCCTTGCCGTTGTGCACGGCAATGGTGTGGCCGATCATCATCGGCAGGATCGTGGAAGCACGTGACCAGGTCTTGATCACGGACTTGTCGTCGGCGGCGTTCTGCTTCTCAACCTTGCGCAGAAGGCTGTCAGCAATGAACGGACCTTTTTTGAGTGAACGTCCCATAGCGGTTTAAACGAACAGCAAAGCGGTGAGGTTGATCAGGAATCGCGTCCGCCACGGCTCCGCTTGGAGGTGCGGCGACGTTTCCGGAGCACAAACCGATTGCTGGGTTTGTTCCGCTTGCGGGTCTTGAGGCCCAGAGCAGGCTTGCCCCAAGGGGTGACAGGACCAGAACGGCCGATCGGAGCGCGGCCCTCGCCACCACCGTGGGGGTGATCGCAAGGGTTCATCACGCTGCCTCGGACCTGAGGGCGGCGACCCAGCCAGCGGCGACGGCCGGCCTTACCGAGGCTGGTGTTCCGGACCTCGGAGTTGCCCACTTCGCCGATGGTGGCGTAGCACTCGCGGCGCACAAGGCGCACCTCGGTGGAGGGCAGCTTGAGGGCGACGTAGTCACCTTCTTTGGCCATCACCTGGGCACTGGCGCCAGCGGTACGAACCATCTGGCCGCCGCGACCGGCATAGAGCTCAACGCAGTGAACGCTGGAGCCCAGGGGGATCGCCGAGAGGGGCAGGGCGTTGCCGGTCTCGATCGGGGCATCGGGTCCTGAGACCACGGTGGAGCCCACGGTCACGCCGGCGGGAGCCAGGATGTAGCGCTTCTCGCCATCGGCGTAGAAGAGCAAAGCCAGGCGGGCGTTGCGGTGGGGGTCGTAGTGGATCGCTGCCACCTTTGCGACCACGCCGTGCTTGTTGCGGCGGAAGTCAACGAGGCGGTAGAGGCGCTTGTGGCCACCGCCGCGATGGCGGCAGGTGATCACACCACGGTTGTTGCGACCTTTGCGCTGGTGCTTGGCCACCACCAGGCCCCGTTCACGACCGCGACCGGTGACTTCAGCGAAATCGCTGGCGACACGGGTACGGGTGCCGGGGGTGATGGGGCGGTACTTACGGATTCCCATAGTTCTTCAGACCCCTCAGGCTTCAGGGAACAGCTGGATGGCATTGCCATCGGCAAGGCGAACCACTGCCTTCTTCACCTGGGCACGCTTGCCGGCGAATCGGCCCACGCGGCGGGCGCGGCGAGGGGGGTTCATGGTGCTCACACCAACGACTTTGACGTCGAACAGTTGCTCAACGGCAGCCTTGATGTCGGGCTTAGCAGCCCGATGGTCCACCTCGAAGGTGTACTGATTGAGCTCGATGGCGCGGGTGGCCTTCTCAGTAATCAGGGGCCGACGGATCACATCCGCCAGGCGACCTTGAAAGCGTTCAGTCATCGCCGTAGACCTCCTGAATCTTCGCGAGTGCTTCCTCGCTCACCACCAAGGAATTGGCGTGGAGCAGGTCAAACACGTTGAGCTGATCAGCGGCGATCAGCTTCACCTTTTCGAGGTTGCGCACGGAGCGGCGCACCACCTCGCTGGGGGCATCCAGCACCACCAGCACCTTGGAGCCATCGGCGATGCCGAAGCGGCTTAGGGCAGCAGTGATTTCTTTGGTCTTCGGGGTTTCGAGACCCGAAGCAAAGCCCTTCACCACGGTGATGTCAGCGGCGCGGCTCATCAGCGCAGTGCGCAGAGCCAGACGACGCTCCTTACGGTTCATCGCAAGGGTGTAGCTGCGGGGCTTGGGCCCAAACACCACACCACCACCGGGGCGCAGGGGAGTCCGGATCGAACCCTGACGGGCGCGACCGGTGCCCTTCTGCTTGTAGGGCTTGCGGCCACCGCCGGCCACCTCAGCACGGGTAAGGGTGCTGGCCGTGCCCTGACGGACATTCGCGAGCTGACGCACCACAGCGCGGTGCACCAGATCGTTAGCGGAGCTTTCCTTAGCGACTTTCAGGTCAAGGCTGGCCTTGCCGGCCTCTTTGCCTTGCCAGTCGCGAACAACACAGTTAGCCATCTCTGTCCTCCTCAGTTCGCGGCTTTGGCGCCCACCCGCTTAGCGGGGAGGATGTTCAGCAGGGCACCGGGCTTGCCGGGAACCGAGCCTTTCACCACGAGCAGGTTGCGCTCAGCATCCACTTTGAGGATGGTGAGACCGCGGGTGGTGATCTGCTTGCCGCCGTAGCGACCAGCCATGCGCTTACCGGGGTACACGCGGCCGGGAGTCGTACCGGCGCCGGTGGAACCAGGCTCGCGGTGGTTCTTTGAACCGTGGGTCATGGGGCCGCGGCTGAAGCCGTGGCGCTTCTGGTAACCAGCGAAACCACGACCAATGGTGTCGCCGCTCACATCGACCTTCTGGCCCGCCTCAAAGGCGGCCACGGTGACGGCACCACCAAGTTCCAGACCGTCGACGGTGTCAACGCGGTATTCCTTCAGGTGGCGCAGCAGCTCGTCGCCCGACTTAGCCAGGTGGCCCTTGGCGGGCTTGCTGACGAGCTTGTCGCGGATATCACCGAAGCCCAGCTGAACGGCGGTGTAGCCGTCGGTGCTGTCGGTTTTGAGTTGGGTAATGCGGCAAGGACCTGCCTCGATCACGGTGACCGGGATGGCCCTGCCTTCGTCGTCGAAGAACTGGGACATGCCCAGTTTCTTCCCAAGAATGCCGATGGACATAAGGAGGGAGATACGCCAGCTGGACCACCACTCGCTGGGAGCGGCGTTACTGAATCGAGTGACGCAAGTAACCGATGGAGCTGAGATTTCCGGTTAAACCGGAACTGCAGTGGACCAATGCGGCGGAGCTAGCGACTCGAATCAGTGGGGGCTGGGACTTGCTCAGAAGAAGGAGCCAGAGGCGACTTCGAGGTTGAGCAGTATCCCGGCGACTCAGAAGAGCCACACGGGCCCGGGAAGGCCGCCACCACTGGCGACCTTGTGCATTGCCCTGGAGGCCCGGCTAGCGGACGGGCACAGTTGCAATTGCACAAGCGAACACCATACCCCAGCGCCTAACACCCTTCCCCTGCGATCAGCTGCCAGACTTCCCGAAGCGCAGATCTGCCCCATGCCCCTCCTGCTCACCGGCCGTGGTTTCCGCCAGGAGCTGGAGCGGGCGGGCGCCCTCGCTCTCTACGCCCCATTAGAAGGTGGCGCAGAAACCCGGCTGCTCCGCCGGATGCGGGCCGCCGGCTACCGCGCCCAGCTGACCTCGGCCCGTGGCCTCGGAGACCCCGAAGCCTTCCTGCTTCAGTCCCACGGTGTCCGTCCGCCCCACCTTGGCCACCAAAGCGTCGGTCGCGGCGCGGCCGTTGGCGAAGTGCAGATGGCGACCCCGCAGCTCGGACATCTTTTTGAAGGAACGGCCCCGGTCCTGCTCTGGCTCCTGGAGGGCCAGGTCCTCTCCACCGGCGAGCTCCAAGCCCTGATCAACCTCACCGATCGCGAACCTCGGCTGAAGATCGTTGTCGAGATGGGCGGCGCCCGTGCCCTGCGCTGGCAGCCCCTGAGCTCTGTTTTGACCGCAGCCGCTTGACCCCAGACGCGGCCCTCCAGAGCGGCCGCTGGGTCAAATTGATTTGTGGAGCTGGCAACCAGGACCTGGCGGCCATTGAGGACCTCTGCGCGCTCTACACCGCAGCGGGCATTCACTGCATTGACATCGCCGCCGACACCGGCGTCGCGGAGGCCGCGAGACGCGGGATGGACTGGGCCCTCGCCCGCGGGGCCCGGCGACCCTGGCTGATGGTCAGCCTCAGCGACGGGGCAGATCCCCACTTCCGCAAGGCGAGCTTTGACCCCAGCCGTTGTCCCAGCGATTGCTCCAGACCCTGCCAAAAGGTCTGCCCGGCCTTGGCCATTGGGGACCACGGTGGCGTCCTGTCCGAGCGCTGCTACGGCTGTGGCCGCTGCCTGCCGGCCTGCCCCCTGGGGCTGATTGAGGACCACCAGCAGTGGCTCGACGCCGAAGCAGTCCCGGCACTGCTGCAGGCCATTGCCCCTGATGCGGTGGAGCTGCACACCCAAGCGGGCCGGCAAACGGCCTTTGAAACGCGGCTCAACCAGATCAAGCTCAGCGGCATTCCGCTGCAGCGCGTCGCGGTCAGCTGCGGGCTCGAGCGGGGCGCCGGCAGCCAGCAGGCCCCAGCCCTCAGCCCGCAGGAGCTCGCCGCGGAACTCTGGCTTCGCTTTGACGCCCTGCGCCGGGCGGGCTACCGGCCGCTCTGGCAGCTCGATGGCCGGCCCATGAGCGGTGATGTCGGAGCCGGAACGGCTCGCTCCGCCGTGAAGTTGCTGGAGGCGATCACCCCCTGGGCGCCGCCCGGCCCGCTGCAACTGGCGGGAGGAACCAACGCCAACACCATTACGCTGCTGGGCCCTCAAGCCCGAGCCGCTGGGGTGGCGTTTGGCGGCATGGCCCGCAGCCTGCTGCAACCCTGGCTGCAGAACGCGGAGGAGCGCGGCCAACCCCTCCGGGAGATCCCGACCCTCGAAGCGATCGCCAGCCGGAGCGTGAAGGCTTTAATCCAACCCTGGCTCGAGCGGTAATCGCTAGAACGCCCCCATGGCTTCAAGCCCGCAACGCATCACCGACGACCTCGATCGGCTGCTCGAGGTCCTGCCCGAGGCCGTCCGAGAGGCCCTCGCTCCAACTGAGGCCCGCGAGCAACTGCTCGAGGTCGTGCTGGACCTGGGGCGGATCCCCGAGGCCCGCTACCCCGGACGCGCGGTCGCCCTCGGGGACGACCCCATGGAACGCAGCGACCTGGCCGCCGTCGTCGCCCAACTCGGATCCTTTGGAGGCGACAACCGCGCGGGGATCGAGCGCACCCTGCACCGCATCAGCGCGATTCGCAACCGCAGCGGCGATGTCGTCGGACTGACCTGCCGGGTTGGGCGGGCCGTCTTCGGGACCGTGGCCATGGTGCGCGACCTCATGGATTGCGGTCAGTCCCTTCTGCTGATGGGACGCCCCGGGGTCGGCAAGACGACTGCCCTGCGCGAAATCGCCCGCGTTCTCGCCGATGAACTGGAGAAACGGGTCGTGGTGATCGACACCAGCAACGAGATCGCCGGAGATGGCGACATCCCGCACCCCGCGATCGGACGGGCGCGCCGGATGCAGGTCACCCGGCCTGAGCTGCAACACCAGGTGATGATCGAGGCTGTCGAAAACCACATGCCCGAGGTCATCGTCATCGATGAGATCGGGACCGAACTGGAGGCTCAGGCGGCGCGCACCATTGCCGAGCGGGGCGTGATGTTGGTGGCGACCGCCCACGGCAATGAGCTGGCCAATCTGGTCAAGAACCCCACCCTCAGTGACCTAGTGGGGGGCATCGAGTCGGTCACCCTGGGCGATGAGGAAGCCCGCCGTCGGCGCACCCAAAAGACCGTCCTTGAACGGGCCGCTGAACCGACCTTCCCCCTGGCCGTGGAAATGCACAGCCGCGACCGCTGGCTGGTGCACCGCGATGTCGCCCGCACGGTGGATCTACTGCTGCGGGGTCAACTACCGCGTCCCCAGGTGCGGCAACTCGATGCCGAGGGGCGACTGCAGCTCAGCGAAGCGGTAGCGCCCGCCATCAGCAGCCCCAAACCGCCACCACTACGGCGCCTGCAGAACGCCTCGGTCGTCTCAACTGGAGTCTCCAGCCAGCCGCCCCTCGCCCGGCGCCCCCTACCGGACCCCGAGGCAACCAATACACCCGAGGCACCGGTCCCAGAACAACCTCTGCATCTCTTCAACGCGGGGCTCAGCGAGCCATTGATCGAGCAGGCCATCCGCGGCCGGCGCCTGCCTGTGCAACTCGTGGAGGAGGTCGAGGAAGCCGATGTGGTTCTGGCCGCCAGGCAACAGCTCGGTCACCGCCCTGAGCTGCGCCGGCGCGCCCAAGACGCGGGCCTACCGATCCTCGTGATCAAAGCCGACACCCTTCCCCAGATTCAGCGCGGCCTGGAGCGCTTGCTGCAGCGCCGTGACGATCGCGCAGGGGGCAGCGCCGCAACGGAACGGGCACCAGGAAGCAGCGCCAGGGACGATGCCTTCGAAGCCCTCGAGGAATGCCGCCTGGCCGTTGAACAGGTCGTCCTCCCCCAGGGGCAACCGGTGGAATTGCTACCCCGAACGGAAACCATCCGAAAAATGCAAGCGGAACTAGCGGCCCGCTACCAACTGACTTCAGCGGAGTTCGGCAGCGGCAACCAGCAGCGCCTAAGGCTCTTCCCGCGCTGAGCCAGAGGGCCGAGATGGCCCAGCGAGATTGACGAAGGTCGACCCGTTGTGGGTAACTATCTGAGTGCTCCTGACACCGCCAGTTTCTGGAGGTTCTCAAGCAGCGCGTTGGGCCGTCGCCAAGTGGTAAGGCAGCGGGTTTTGGTCCCGCCATTCCTAGGTTCGAATCCTAGCGGCCCAGTTTTCAAAGATCCAAGCCACCGCAAGGGTTTTGGAGCGTCATGAACCTCCAACCACTGCTGGTTTTTGATTTTGACGGCGTCCTTGTGGACGGCATGCGCGAGTACTGGTGGAGCGCTCGCCGGGCCGCGCTCTTCCTGGCGCCCAGCTGTCAGCTGCCGGATCTTGCCCCGGACGCGTTTGCCGCCCTGCGGCCGCTGATTCATAAGGGCTGGGAGATGGTCCTGGTGGCCCTCGAACTCTCCCGAAGCGATCTGGATGTCGCGCACTACCTGAGCGACTACGACAGCCACACGCAAGCCGCACGTGAACGCTGGGGCTTTTCCCCAGACCAGCTGCAAAGCGCCCTTGAGGACCTGCGCAGCGACGCCATCCAAGCGGACCCGGCAGCTTGGCGGGCCCTACACAGCCCCTATCCAGGCATCCCCGAGCGCCTGCGCGCCCTTGAAGCCGAAGGCAGCCCCTGGCTGGTGCTGACCACCAAAGGGGGAGCCTTCGCCCGTGAGCTCCTCAGCGGCTACGGCCTACAGCCCCAGGCGGTCTACGGCCACGAGCAAGGCAGCAAGCCAGAGGTTCTGCTGCGGCTCAAGGATCAAGGACGCCCCCTCTGGTTCGTCGAAGACCGCAGGGTCACCCTGGAAACCGTTCGCCTGACCCCAGGCCTGGACGCGGTGCGCTGCTTCCTCGTGTCCTGGGGCTACCTAGGCCCCCACGACCGGCAGGGCCTGCCGAACGGCATCCAACTGCTGGAGCCGACGCAGTTCGAGCAGCCCTTGGCGGACTGGCCCTGAGGCGCTAGGGTACACCTGTACTACAGGCCAGGGTTCGCTCCGGTGAAACACCTGGCGCCTGGGGTGGCACTTCTTTCCTAGAGGTCGCCCAGGATGGCTCCACCGAACTGGCCCACCCGCTGCGCGGCCGCTCCTTCAACCCTTTCGCGATATGCCTGCCGACAACAAGAGCACTAGCGCTTCCAGCCCCGAGCGGGATAAGGCCCTCGGCCTCGTTCTGAACCAAATCGAGCGCAACTTTGGCAAGGGCTCGATCATGCGCCTGGGGGATGCCTCGCGCATGCGGATCGAGACCACCCCCACTGGCGCCCTGACCCTCGACCTCGCCCTCGGCGGTGGTTACCCCAAAGGACGGGTTGTCGAGGTCTACGGCCCTGAGAGCTCGGGTAAAACCACCCTCACCCTGCATGCCATTGCCGAAGTGCAGCGCCGCGGCGGCGTAGCGGCCTTCGTCGACGCTGAGCACGCCCTGGACCCGGTCTATGCCGCGGCCCTTGGGGTCGACATCGAAAACCTGCTGGTCTCCCAGCCGGACACCGGCGAGATGGCCCTGGAGATTGTCGACCAGCTGGTGCGCTCGGCCGCCGTTGACATCGTCGTGGTGGACTCCGTGGCCGCCCTCACTCCCCGCTCAGAAATCGAGGGCGAGATGGGCGACCTCGCCGTCGGCAGCCAGGCCCGCCTGATGAGCCAGGCGATGCGCAAGATCACCGGCAACATCGGCAAGTCCGGTTGCACCGTGATCTTCTTGAACCAGTTGCGTCAAAAGATTGGCGTGACCTACGGCAACCCCGAAACCACGACCGGTGGTAATGCCCTGAAGTTCTACGCCTCCGTGCGCCTCGACATCCGTCGCATTCAGACCCTCAAGCGCGGCACCGAAGAATTCGGCATTCGCGCCAAGGTCAAGGTGGCCAAAAACAAGGTGGCTCCGCCCTTCCGCATTGCCGAATTCGACATCCTGTTCGGCCGCGGAATCAGCACGGTTGGCTGCCTTCTGGACCTCGCCGAAGAACACGGCGTCGTCGTGCGCAAAGGCGCTTGGTACAGCTACGAGGGCGACAACATCGGCCAAGGCCGCGACAACACCATCACCTGGCTCGAGCAAAACAACACCGAGAAAGAAGCCATTGAGGTGAAGGTGCGCCAGAAACTCAGCGAGACCACCGACTCGCTGAAGCCCGTCGCGACTGCAGCCGCCAAACTGGCCGCCTCCGGCAGCGCCAGCAGCAGCAAAGAGCAGGCCCTACCCGCCGCCAGCTGAGCCGCTGCGGACACAAGAAAGCCCCCGGGTGGTTCACCCGGGGGCTTTTTGCTGGGAGCCTTAGAGACCCTGCGCAGGATCAGGAGACCTGAACTTCAGCTGCCGCTGCAGGCTGGGCCATGGCGCGCAGATTGGCAGTCAGACGCTCGAGTTCTTGGATCGCTTCGGCTCCCTCCAACTTGACCAGCTCATGGCCATTGCGGGACTCAACCCAGCTGATCCCGAAGTCCGAGACCAAAAAGCGCACCATGTGCTGATCGCCCAGGCTGGCGACAAACGAAGCACCCTGGCCGTCTTGGCCGTCACCACAGACATAACAAGTGGCGGCGATTCCTTGGCGCTGCAGGCCTTCAGCGAGAGCGCGCAGGCTCATCACCAGGTCTTCAACAACCGATCGATACTGCTCAGCCAGACGAGCAAACATGACCGCCCCAACCAACGAATAAAAACCATCCTAATCTTTTCTTCAGATTTGCGGGACTCAAAGAACCCACTCCCTGGCCACTAGCCGTCAGCCAGCGTCCACCAGCCCAGGGCGGGGCCCAAAAAGCGCACGGTCAACCAAAACACCACCAGGGCACCAATTCCAATCCAGGCACCGCGCGTGGTGACCGAGACGAACTGCTCCCCTTGACGCTGGGTCAGAGGCAGCCAAGGGGCAATGCGGGGTGAGGTGTCCTTGGCCTTCGGGGCCTTCTTCTCCCGGGGGGGCAGACCCTGTTCCGAGCGACGCTTGGCCTCTCCCATTGCTGCTGTGCTGCGCGGCGGGGCCAGGCTACGGGCACTCAGCCCGTTAAGGGTTGGGCAACAAACGGGTGAGCGCCACCCAGGGCTCCAGGGCCTCGAGCACCTGACGGCCCCAGCCGCGCCGCTTCAAACGCCCATCCAGAACCGCTAAGCGACCGCCGTTGCGGCGCAGACCCGCGACCGAGCGCTGCAGTCGCCCAAGGGCTTCCGGCAACAGCAGTTCCCGAAACCAATCACGGCCTTCCAGCCTGAGCGCGGCAACCCGCGCCGCCGTGAGCGGGTCCTCGAGGCTGGAGATGGGAAGGGTGGCCGCCACCAACTGACAGGGCAGGGGCAGACGCTGTTGATGCTCCAGCCACCAGCGCCAGCTGCAGCAGATCACGCCATTGGCCTCAGGCGCGGTGAGCTCATGGCCCACCCGGCTTCCGAATTCAGCCGCCAAGGCGCTGGTCAGCCCCAGCCTCAATCCCTCGTCATCCAGCAGGACCACGGTGAGGCCGGCCTGGCCCAAGACCAAACGTCGGCACTGATCTAACAGGTGACC
Organism: Synechococcus sp. HW_metabat.21; assembly: GCA_018623875.1. GTDB lineage: Bacteria > Cyanobacteriota > Cyanobacteriia > PCC-6307 > Cyanobiaceae > Vulcanococcus. The sequence continues at coordinate 3,075 of JAAZUZ010000006.1, read as the reverse complement.
GGGGTAGTGGGGGGCGTTCGGCAGCGCCTGCCCCTGGGGCGCGAAGAGGGGCAGGGGATCCAGCAGGGGCGGATCCGCCAGGCACACCTCCACCTGGGGCGTAAAGCCAAGCCCAGGGGAGGCGGGCTGCGGCCAAGGGCCCACCACCACCACACCGCGACCGCTCAGCAGCCCTGGCATCACCGCGCAGGGATCGAGGGGCTGGCGATGCAGGGTCCACTGCAGCAACGTTGGATTGACCGAGGCCCAACTGGTCCACTGCGCTCCCGCCGTCCTCAGCCAGTCGGGCCAGGGGTCGGGAAGGGGTGCCAAAACCCCCAGGAGCTGCCGCAGAGGCGCCTCATCCTCTGGGGTGATGGGCACCCGTTGCTGAGGGCCACACGGACGCGCCAGGACCCGGCGACTGAGCCGCTCATGCAGCTGCAACAAGCTCGAGGCGGCCGCGGGAAGGCTCCGGCGCAACTGCTCCCAGTGGCCGGTGTCGATGACCACCTCCAGGGCCTGACGCAGCAGCGGTTGCAGCAGCTCCCCCTCCGGCACCACCAACTGGCGGCCCTCCAATTGACCGCTCTGCCAGGCCGCCACCAGGGCGTCGTGTTGCAGCAACCACAGGGGTGCAGCTTCGGGAGCCGTGGCCCCTTCCCAGCAAGGCAGGTTCAAGCCGACGGCCTGCAGCCGCGGCAACTCCACCGTCAACAGACGCTGCCGCAGGGCGGAACTGACCACCAGCGCCACGGGGCTGTTGTGCAAGGCCAAGGGGACCAGCAGACCCAGCAGCCAGCTGGGGTCACTGCCTGGGGCCAGACGCACCAAGGTCTGGTCCGAGCGGCGCAGGCTGCGGGCCACCAGCCGGCTCAAGGTCAGGTGGTGGGGCCAGCGGGTTTCCCCCTCCTGACGGAGGAGCGCCTTGAGCTGTTGGTGGGCCTTGGCTTCCAACATCCGCGAATCGTAGGAAGCTGGGATGAGACAACTGTTCAGCGATGACAACCCACTGGCGCGAGCGACCCATCGGGATCGTGGGCCTGGGGTTGATCGGCGGATCCCTGGGACTTGATCTACAGGCCCAGGGCCTCGAGGTGCGGGCCTTGGTGCATCGCGTCAGCACGGCCGAGCGTGCTCGGGAACGGGGTCTGGCCCAGCGGATCGAGACCGACCCGTCCGTGCTCAAGGACTGCAGCCTGGTGATCCTGGCCCTGCCCCTCGATCGCCTTTTGGATCCCCACCCGGACTTGGTAGCGGCCTTGCCTCAAGACGCCGTCATCACCGATGTGGGCTCGGTCAAACAGCCCATCCAGGAGCGCTGGGACAAGCTCCACCGGCGTTTCCTGCCCAGCCATCCGATGGCGGGCACTGCCCAGGCCGGCGTCGAAGCCGGGCTCACTGGCCTCTTTCAGGGCCGTCCTTGGGTTGCGACCCCCACGGCAGGGACCGATTCAGACGCCCTGGCCTCGGTCCGGGGATTGGCGGAAGCCGTGGGCGCCCACTGGCTGGAGTGCCCAGCCGCGGCCCATGACCAGGCCGTTGGCCTGATCTCCCACATGCCCGTTCTCGTCAGTGCCGCCCTCCTGCAAAGCGCCGATCAGGGGGGCAGCGCGGTCCAGGCCGAGAGCCTCGTGCGGGCCCTCGCCTCCAGTGGCTTTGCCGACACGACCCGAATTGGCGGTGGCAATCCGGAACTGGGCACCCTGATGGCCCGCACCAACCGCACCGCCGTCCTCGCGGCCCTGGAGCAGTACCAACGGCAACTGGGAGCGCTGAAAGGCCTGGTGGAGGGGGAGCAATGGGAGGCCCTGCAACAGCAACTGAGCCAATGCCAAGCCCTACGCCCTGACTTTCTCTAAGCCTTGAGATCCAGGGAGCGGCCTTGGCTCTGGAGGAGCTGCCGGCAGGCCATCAAGGCCGAAAGGCTCACCCCCGCGGTGCCCTCGCCCGGATAGATGGCATCACCACAGAGCCAGAGTCCGCTGAGGGGGCTGCGGCTCGCCAAGCCAAACGGACCGAAGCGGCTGGGGTGCTGCCCCAAGCCACCCACAAAACCAAAGGGCCGCCCCGTCCAGCCCGCAAAACCGCGCGGCGTCGCCAATTCGGCATGGCGGTAGTGCTCAGGCTTCAGCCCTAAAAACGCCTCCAAGGCCGCCTGAATCCCAGCCATCGCCTGCTGCTTGCGCCGCTGATACTCCTGCTCCGGCAAGCCGAACCAGGGCTTGGCCGGGGTGAACACGCTGGCGATCACGGTCGCCTGGCCAGCCGGCGCCCGTCCATCACCCTCGGCGCTGAAGGAGAGAAAGACGCTGCCGGGGTCCTGCCAATCCAACTGGGCATGCAGGCCGAGCGCCGGCGACAGTCGCTCCCGATCCACCGCGGCATAGAGCACCAAAGCCCCGGAGGGATCGGGGAAGCTGGCGATACGCCGGCCATAGGCCCCCGGCAGCGCCTCCCCCAAAAGCTCAGACAGGGTCTGGGGAGGCAGCGCACAGACGACATCGCGCGCCTGAAGGGCAAAGGGCTTCTGGGCCGGCCCCTCACCGCTGAGCTGCCAGCCGCTGGCCCCTGGACGCATCGCACTGACGCGGTGGCGCAGGCGCAGACGACCGCCCTTGGCCGCAAGGACCTGCTCGAGGGCCGAGCAGAGCTGCTGCATCGAACCGTGGAGATGCCAAAGCCCCAGCGGATCCTGAGCCATCGCCAACACCGTGGCCCCGTAGAGCGCCGCCGTGCGATCAGCCGGCTCCTGGGAATAGAGACGCAGCTGAAGGTCAAGAAAGCGGCGCAGACGCTGGTCTGCGCCGCAGCCACTCAGAACCAGCAGGTCCGCCACCGTGGCGGTCGTGAACAAGCCACTGGCCAAGGTGCCGGCACGCACCGCCCCCAACAGCTGTCCCAGATCCCAAAGGGTGCGCGGCGGCAGCACCGGATCCTTGGCCGCGAAAGCCCAATTGCTGCGGTGCAGCAGACCGCAGAGGGCCCAGAAGCGTTCGCTTCCAGGGAACTGGCGTTCGCGCTCTAGACGCCACGATTCGTGATCCCGCCAGAGCTGAACCGGCGCTTCAGCGGGGCTGAGCTGGACGCTGCAGC
>JAAZUZ010000224.1 GCA_018623875.1 Synechococcus sp. HW_metabat.21 | reverse complement strand
CAGCACCGCCACTGCGACCTCTTTGGCCTGTCCCTCAGTTGGGAACTCGATGGGCCGGTGCTGCTGGATCTGCTCGAACAACAGCGCATCCCCATCTGGGCAAGCGAGCGCGGCGACAACGATCCGATCGTCTTCGGCGGGGGGCCGGTACTAACCGCCAACCCCGAGCCCCTGGCCCCCTTCTTCGATGCGGTGCTGCTCGGCGATGGCGAACTGCTGCTGCCGGCGTTCATCGATGTCCTGCAGGCGTGTAAAACCGCCCCGCGCCAAGAACGCCTGCGGCGCCTGGCGGCGGTGCCCGGTGTTTATGTGCCATCGCTCTACGCCCCCCGCTACAGCGAGGACGGTGACCTGCTGGCGATCGAACCGATCGAGGCCGGCATCCCCGAAACGGTTGAGAAGCAGACCTGGCGCGGCAACACCCTGAGCCACTCCACGGTGATCACCCCGGAGGCGGCCTGGCCCTCCATTCACATGGTCGAAGTGGTGCGCAGCTGCCCGGAGCTCTGCCGCTTCTGCCTAGCCAGCTACCTCACCCTGCCCTTCCGCACCCCGAGCCTCGATGACGGGCTGATCCCTGCCGTTGAGAAGGGCCTGGGAGCCACCCAACGCTTGGGCTTGCTTGGGGCCTCGGTGACCCAGCACCCGCAATTCGGCGATCTGCTGCAGTGGCTGGATCAGGACCGCTTTGAAGGCACACGCGTCAGCGTCAGCTCGGTGCGGGCCGCCACCGTCACCCCTGAGCTCGGGCGCATCCTGGCCAAACGCGGCAGCAAGTCCCTGACGATCGCCATCGAAAGCGGCAGCGAGCGCATGCGCGAGGTGGTCAACAAGAAGCTCGCCACAGACGAGATCTATGCCGCGGCCCGCTACGCCAAAGAAGGAGGACTCAGCGGCCTGAAGCTTTACGGCATGGCCGGCCTGCCCTCGGAAGGCGACGAGGACATCGAGGCCACCGCCGACCTTTTGCTCCAGCTCAAAAAAGCCACCCCAGGCCTGCGCCTGTCCCTTGGAGTCAGCACCTTTGTGCCCAAGGCCCATACCCCCTTCCAATGGCAGGGCGTCCGCCCGGAAGCCGAGAAACGGCTCAAGCTGCTGGCCAAGCGGCTCAAGCCCAAGGGCATCGACCTGCGCCCAGAGAGCTACGGCTGGAGCGTGATTCAGGCGCTGCTCTCCCGCAGCGACCGGCGCCTAGCCCCGGTGATCGCAGCCGTGCGCGGCCGGCACGAAAAACTCGGCGGCTGGAAGCAGGCCTACCGGGAAGCCGAGACGCCCCTGCCCCCTTGGGAGGAGGTGATCCACAGCGCCTGGGAAGCCGATCGGGTCCTGCCCTGGGAGCACCTCAAGGGGCCTCTACCCAAGGCCACCCTGCGCAAGCACCACGACGAAGCCTTGGCCTAGCGGCGGCAGCGCAGACCCGCCAAGAGAATCCAACCGGCGATGTTCAGGCGGCTGTCGTACATCGGGATATCGGTGGCATGCAGCACCACCAGCACAAGAGCGGCGGCCCACCAGGCCCGCTCAAACAGGGCACCACTGGCCATCCCGAGCCTCACACCGCGGATCAACAGCCAGAGCACCAAGCCCACAAGGCCGATGGCCACCGGCAGGCCATGGCTCAAAGCCAGGTCCAGGGCGATGTTGTGGGGATGGCCATGCCAATGGCCCGTCCGCAGGGGATAGATCACGCTGAAGGCCGCCGCCCCCCAACCCAGCCAAGGACGTTCGCCGATCAGCCCCAGGGCCGTGCCCCACTGACTGAGGCGGGTGAGGGCCAGGGGCCGCTGCCCTTGGGAGTTGAAATCGTTCAAGCGGCCCCAAATCGACTGGGGGACGATCTCCCGCAGGGGCGCCTGAATCACCGCGGGCACCCCTGGCAGGGTCGCCAAGGCGACGGGTAGCAACGCCAGCAGGAGCAGGGGCACCAGCCAAATCCAGCGGCCCGGACCAAGCACGATCGGAACCGCCAAGACCAGGGCGCCCCATCCGTTGCGGGAGTCGGTGGCCAGCATCTCTGCCACCTGGGTGGCCACCAGGGCAAAGCTGATGCCCCAGAGCCCGAAGGCCACCGAACCGGAGCGCCAGCGGCGGCAGTGCTGCAAAAAGGCCGCCAGCACGAGCGGCCAACTCAAGGCCAGCCAGGCAGCCGTGATGTTGGCGTAATCAAACAGGCCCGAGAGCCGCCCGGGCGGGTTGCCGCCGCCGCGGATCCACCAAACGATCGCCCCGCCCAGCAATTCGTAGGGGCCGCTCCAGCCGAGCACCATCTGCCCAAAGCCGGTGACCAGCACCGGCACGGTTCCCGCCACAAGCCACAGGGCCACCCTGCGCCGGGCCTCGGGCGTCGCCAGATAGGGCTGGAAGCCCCAGAAGGCCCAGAAAAAGGGCAGCCAATTGCCCAAACCGACCCAGGCCAGCCAGCCGCTGGAGGCCGCCAAGCAACCCAGCACCATCCAGAGGCCGATGCCCCCCAGCCACCAATTGACCCGGTCATCCCGCCAGGCCGTCGGCTGACGGCTCCCCAGGATCAGGGCCACAAACAGCAGCAGTCCCGCCAACAGCGCACTGGCCGGCAGGAGCAAAAGAGCGATCTGGAAGCAGCGCCAGCCCCAAAGCGT
>JAAZUZ010000065.1 GCA_018623875.1 Synechococcus sp. HW_metabat.21 | reverse complement strand
TCGAGACGGTTCAGGAACTCAGGGCGGAAGTACTGCTTCAGCTCTTCGTTCACCAAGGAACGGATGCGGTTGTAGTTCGTCTCTTCGGCATCACCACCCGAGAACTCGAAACCGAGGCCGCCGCCACCTTTCTCGATGACCTTCGAGCCGATGTTCGAGGTCATGATGATCAAGGTGTTCTTGAAGTCCACCGTGCGGCCCTTGGAATCGGTCAGACGACCGTCTTCCAGGAGTTGCAGCAGCAGGTTGAACACATCGGGGTGGGCCTTCTCGATCTCGTCAAACAGCACCACGGTGTAGGGACGACGACGGACCGCTTCGGTCAGCTGACCGCCTTCGTTAAAGCCCACATAACCCGGAGGCGAACCGATCAGCTTGCTGACCGTGTGGCGCTCCATGAACTCCGACATGTCGAGCCGGATCATCGCCTCTTCGCTGCCAAAGAAGTAGGACGCCAGGGACTTCGTCAGTTCGGTCTTACCGACACCCGTAGGGCCGGAGAAGATGAAACTGGCGATCGGGCGGTTGGGGTTCTTCAGGCCAACCCGGGCACGGCGGATTGCGCGGGACACGGCCTTCACGGCTTCGTCCTGGCCAATCAGGCGCTGGTGGAGGGTTTCCTCCATGTTCAGCAGCTTCGCCGACTCGCTCTCAGTGAGCTTCTGAACAGGCACGCCAGTCCAGGAGGCAACGATCTGGGCGATGTCCTCTTCGGTCACCATCGGACCGGATTCGGTCACGGCAGCCACCGGTGCATCAACAACGGCAACGGGAGTTTCCGTGCTGGTGGCTTCGGCTGACGCCTCCGTCGACTCGGCCGCAGGCTTGTCGTCCTTGCGGTTCTGAAGGATCGAGCGGATCTGATCGCGCAGTTCGACTTCCTTGTCACGCAGTTGACCGGCCTTGGCGAAGTCCTGCTCACGCACGGCTTCATCCTTTTGCTTCTCGATGTCGCGCAGCTGCTTGTCGACTTCCTTGGCTGCAGGGGGCAGCTTGGAATTCATCAGGCGCACCCGGCTACCGGCTTCATCGATCAGGTCGATGGCCTTGTCAGGCAGGAAGCGATCGGAGATGTAGCGGTCACCCAAGGTCGCGGCGGCCACTAGGGCCTCATCGGCAATCGTCAGGCGGTGGTGTGATTCGTAGCGCTCCTTCAGGCCGCGAAGAATCTCAATGGTGTCCTCGACCGAGGGCTCGCCCACCTGCACCGGCTGGAAGCGGCGCTCAAGCGCGGCATCCCTCTCGATGTGTTTGCGGTACTCGTCGAGAGTCGTTGCGCCGATGCACTGCAGTTCACCGCGTGCCAGGGCTGGCTTGAGGATGTTGGCGGCATCAATGGCGCCCTCTGCGGCACCGGCACCGATCAGGGTGTGGACCTCGTCGATCACCAGGATCACGTTTCCGGCGCCACGGATCTCCTCCATGATCTTTTTGAGGCGCTCCTCGAATTCGCCTCTGTACTTCGTACCGGCCACCAGCAGGCCGATGTCCAAGGTGAGGACGCGCTTGTCTTCGAGGATGTCCGGCACATCGCCGGAGTTGATGCGCTGGGCAAGGCCCTCGGCGATGGCGGTCTTACCCACGCCGGGCTCACCAATCAACACCGGGTTGTTCTTGGTGCGGCGACCCAGGATCTGGATCACCCGTTCGATTTCGTGCTGACGACCGACGACGGGGTCGAGCTTGCCGTCGGAGGCCTGCTGCGTGAGGTTGCTGCCGAACTCGTCGAGGGTCGGGGTTTTCGTGGAGCCCTTTCCGCCGCCACCGCCGCCACTGGCGACCTCAGCGGTCTCGCCCAGCATGCGGATCACCTGGGTGCGCACCTTGGCCAGGTCAACGCCGAGGTTCTCGAGGACGCGTGCTGCCACACCTTCGCCTTCGCGGATCAGGCCGAGAAGAAGGTGCTCCGTACCGATGTAGTTGTGTCCGAGCTGGCGTGCTTCTTCAAGGGAGAGTTCAAGCACCCGTTTCGCTCTGGGTGTGAACGGAATCTCGACTGCGACGAAGCCGGAACCGCGGCCGATGATCTTCTCGACCTCGACCCGAGCGTCCTTGAGGTTGACCCCCATGGACTTGAGGACCTTCGCGGCGACGCCGGTGCCTTCTCCGATCAGGCCCAGGAGGATCTGCTCGGTGCCCACGAAGTTGTGACCCAGGCGGCGGGCCTCTTCCTGGGCCAGCATGATCACCTTGATGGCCTTCTCGGTAAACCGCTCGAACATGGGGCGGGGCCTGGCTGCATGTACCCCCAATTTATCAGGGTTGCTTGGGGGTGTGTGGGATCGATTTCAAAAGCCCAGAAATCATCTCCACGACAGCGATTGGCCCGCGTGATCGTCACACTGAAGCGGTCCAAAGTTTCCGGTTCTCGCTATCAGAAAAGGGCGGCAATCCGTACCGCCTCTCAGTCGCGTATTTCTGCCCATTGGATCAGGGCATCGCTTCCGCTGCGGTAGTAGCCGCGACGGATTCCGGCGGTGCTGAACCCCAGCTGTCCATAGAGGGCCAGGGCTGAAGTGTTGTCGGAAGCCACCTCGAGGGTGGCCTGGCGGGCGCCCAGGCGGCGGGCCTCCATCAGCAAGGACCCAACGACCTGCCGTCCCAAGCCTTGACGCCGAAGCTCTGGGGCCACGGCCACGGTGGTGATTTGCAGTTCATCGAGCACCACTAGGCCACAGGCGAAGGCGACGAGCGTCTCAGCGCGCCAGAGCCCCAGGCCTGGTCGCTTCAAGTCGGCGAGTTCATTGCTCCATTGCGCTTCATTCCAGAGTCCCCCCAGGGCGGCTTGGTCTAGGGCGAGGCAAGGTGCAAGGTGCTCGGGCAGCAAGGGCGCGAGCCGGATCAAGGGATCGGCTGTGTTGGGCGCCACGGTGGCCTCGATGCGTCCTCCTTAGGATCATCCAATGACTTCTTCAATGGCGGCAGCCGATCTCCAAGTGAGCAACCGGCCCTTTGAGAGCAATCGCGATACCAGCAGCCCCAACCGCAATCTGACTCCGGTTACGACAACCGTTGGCCCGACCGGTGCGCTCGAGGTGGGCGGCTGCGGCCTGAGCGATCTGGCGCGCCGGTATGGCACACCCTTGTACGTGCTCGACGAGGCCACCCTGCGCGGCACGGCCCAGGCCTACCGCAAGGCACTGGCCTCCCACTATCCCGGCTCGGCGTTGGCGCTGTACGCCTCCAAGGCCAACAGCAGCCTGGCGATCACAGCCGTCGTCGCATCCGAAGGCCTTGGCCTCGATGCTGTCTCCGCCGGTGAGCTGCTGACGGCTGTGCAGGGGGGGATGCCCCCGGAGCGAATCGTCTTCCATGGCAACAACAAAAGCCGCGAGGAGCTCCAGCTGGCGGCCGACCTCGGTGTCACCGTGGTGGCTGATAACTGGTCTGACCTCGAGCTGCTCGCTGGCCTGGGCTTGAACCAGCCCGTGCGGCTGATGCTGCGCTTCACCCCCGGCATCGAGTGCCACACGCACGAGTACATCCGCACCGGGCACCTGGACAGCAAGTTCGGCTTTGATCCCGATCAACTCGAGCCGGTGCTGCAGCACCTCAAGGGCTGCAGTTGGGCCCTGGTCACCGGCCTGCACGCGCATATCGGTTCCCAGATTTTCGAACTCCAACCCCACCGCGACCTGGCGGCGGTGATGGCGGATGCGCTCAAGCGGGCCCGTGAGCTTGGCCATCCCGTCTCCGATCTCAATGTCGGTGGTGGCTTGGGGATTCGTTATGTCGAATCCGACGATCCGCCGTCCATTGATGAATGGGTCCGCACCGTCTCCGAAGCCGTCGCAGGTGCTTGCCAAGAGCGGGGACTGGACCTGCCGCGTCTGCTCTGTGAGCCCGGCCGCTCCCTGGTGGCGACTGCGGGGGTGACCCTCTACAGCGTCGGTAGCCGCAAGGAGATCCCCGGGATTCGCACGTATCTGTCTGTCGATGGCGGGATGAGCGATAACCCCCGGCCGATCACCTATCAATCGCTCTACACCGCCGTTCTGGCCGATCGCCCCGAGGCCGAGGCCAGCGATCACGTCACCCTGGCGGGTAAGCACTGTGAGTCCGGCGATGTCTTGCTGAAGGACCTCGCCCTGCCTCCTTCGCAGGCAGGCGATGTTTTGGCAGTCTTTGCTACAGGCGCCTACAACGCCTCGATGGCCTCCAACTACAACCGCATTCCCCGCCCCGCAGCGGTGATGGTGCATGACGGCATGGCGGAGTTGGTGCAACGCCGCGAGTTGCCAGAGGAATTGCTGCGCTACGACGTTCTTCCAGAACGCCTTCGGCCGGTACGCTGATACCCAGCGATAAGAGCGAGGGTGCTCGGGTTGATCGGGGGAATCCAGCTGGGCTTCGTGCTGGATCTCCTGTTGGCCACCGCCCTCGGCATGGTTGTGCTGGCTCGGGTGAACGAGCCGCGCACCCTCTGGCTTCTGCGGGGCTATCTGACACTCGTGGCGCTGGCCTGGGTGGTTCAGCGCTACGCCAATTTGCCCCTCACCAGCAAGCTGGTGGACGCTCTGGTCATGGCATGCAGCTTGGCCCTGGCCATCCTCTGGCAGGGGGAATTGCGGCGCCTGATGGAGTTGCTTGGAACCGGACGGCTGGATGTTCTGTTTGGCAGTCAAAGAGCCGACAAGCTCGCCTCGAGCTCTGTCGGCGTGCTGAGTGAGGCCGCTGGACGCCTTTCCCAGATTCGTCGCGGTGGCTTGATCGTCCTGGACCTCGGCAGCGACCTGCGTCCGGAGGACTTCCTGAACCCCGGCATCCCTTTGGATGCCCAGCTCTCGGTTGATTTGCTGCTCAACCTGTTCGCAATCGAAACACCGCTCCATGACGGCGCGGTGCTGGTCAAGGGCAATCGGATCCTGTCGGCAGGCGTGATCCTGCCGCTCTCCCGCCAGGGACTCACCCGTTATGGCACCCGCCACCTCGCGGCTTTGGGGATCACCGAGCGCTTTGATCGCTGCCTCTGCATCGTCGTGTCCGAGGAAACGGGCACCCTTTCGCTGGCGAAACAGGGTCGGCTGGAGCGACCGATTACGAGCTCTCGCCTGCAGGAGTTGTTGGGGGAGTCCCTTGCCCAGGCTCCCAAGTCAGCAACAAAAAGTGCTGGTCGTAGCGTGTCCGTAGATTCGTCGGAGCCACTCGCATGAGTCGTTCCCTGACGACTGCACTCACTGTCGAAGGGAACAGGCCCTCGCGCTGCGCCCTCCCGCCCGGGTTGGACCCAGGCCGACTGCCGGCCCATGTCGCCGTGATCATGGATGGCAATGGCCGCTGGGCCGGTCAGCGCAAGTTGCCCCGGGTGATGGGGCATAGAGAGGGCGTTGAAGCGTTGAAACGCACCCTGCGCCTCTGCAGCGACTGGGGGATTGGCTCGCTCACGGCCTACGCCTTCTCCACGGAGAACTGGAACCGACCCGGAGAAGAGGTCAGCTTCCTGATGACCCTGTTCGAGCGGGTCCTCGCCAAAGAGCTGAAAGCGCTGGAGCAGGAGCAGGTGCGTATCCGCTTCCTGGGTGATCTTGAGCAGCTTCCCGAGGGACTCCAGCAGCTGATCCAGGACGCCACGGACCGCACCGCGGCGAATACCGGCATTCGTTTCAACGTCTGCACCAACTACGGCGGTCGCCGCGAGCTGGTCCGCGCTGCCCGCCTCCTGGCCGAGCAGGTGGCCCGAGGCGAGCTCGAGCCAGAGGCCATTGATGAGCAGGCCTTTGCCTCGAAGCTCCTCACCGCCGGTGAGCCGGATCCCGATCTGCTGATTCGCACCAGCGGTGAGCAGCGCATCAGCAATTTCCTGCTCTGGCAACTGGCCTACGCCGAGCTGCACATCACTGACGTCCTCTGGCCCGATTTCGATGAAACGGCCCTGGTGACCGCATTGATGGATTTTCAGAACCGCCAACGCCGCTTTGGTGGCGTTGAATCCGTCTCCTCCTGACTCCCGTGACCTCCTCTTCCCTTTCGGTGCGCCACGACTGGAGCACCGCTGAGATCCAGGCGCTTCTGGAGCTGCCGCTGATGGATCTGCTCTGGCAAGCCCAGGAGGTGCACCGCCAGGCCAATCCCGGCTACCGGGTTCAGTTGGCCTCCCTGCTGAGTGTCAAAACCGGCGGCTGCGAGGAGGACTGCGCCTACTGCCCGCAGTCGATGCACAACAGCAGCGACGTGGCCGGACAGCCTGAGCTTGAGGTGGAACCTGTTTTGGCTCGTGCCCGAGCGGCGAAAGAGGCCGGCGCCCATCGCTTCTGCATGGGCTGGGCCTGGCGCGACATCCGTGATGGCGCCCCCTTTGAGGCGATGTTGTCGATGGTGCGCGGCGTCCGCGAGCTGGGCATGGAGGCCTGTGTCACCGCCGGGATGCTGACCGACAGTCAGGCCGCCCGCTTGGCCGAGGCGGGATTGACCTCCTACAACCACAACCTCGACACGAGCCCGGAGCATTACGACCGGATCATCACGACGCGCACCTATGAGGAGCGTCTCGAGACCCTGGCCCGGGTGCGCAAAGCCGGGATCTCGATGTGCTGCGGCGGGATCATCGGCATGGGGGAGAGCCTGACCGATCGGGCCTCGCTGCTGCAGGTGCTCGCCTCGATGAACCCCCATCCCGAGAGCGTTCCGATCAACGCCCTGGTGGCGGTTGAGGGCACACCGTTGGAGGAGCAACCCGCCGTTGATCCCCTGGATCTGGTGCGCATGGTGGCCGTCGCCCGGATCCTGATGCCCCACAGCCGTGTCCGCCTGAGTGCGGGCCGGGAAACCATGAGCCGCGAGGGCCAGGTGCTCTGCTTGCTGGCGGGGGCCGACTCGATCTTCTACGGCGAGACCCTGCTCACCACGGGCAACCCCGATGTGGAGGCCGATCAACAGCTGATGGCCCTGGCGGGCGTCACCCCCTGGCAGGAGCAGGTGCCGGCGTGAGCAGCCTGGTGATGGCCTTCTATGGCTTCACCGCCATGGAGGGACTTCCGGCGCTGCAGCAGGAACTCAAAACCTTGGCGGAGCAGGGGGGCGTGCGGGGCACGATCCTGCTGGCTGACGAGGGAGTGAACGGGACCATCAGTGGCCCCGATGCCGGTGTGACGGCGATCTTGGATCGGCTGCGGCAGCTGCCCGGCCTGGGGGGGCTGGAGGCCAAGTTCAGCCGCGCGGAGCAGCAGACCTTCCACCGGCTCAAGGTGCGGCTGAAGCGGGAGATCGTCACCATGGGCTGCCCCACGGTGAAGCCGGCCGAGCAGGTGGGCACCTATGTCCCCCCCGAGCAGTGGAACGCCCTGATCGCCGATCCGGAGACCTTGGTGGTGGACACGCGCAACCGCTACGAAGTCGAAGTGGGCAGCTTCGCGGGGGCGATTGATCCGGGGACGGAAAGCTTTCGTGAATTCCCCGCCTGGGTCGAGCAGACGCTGCGGCCGCTGGTGGAGGAGACACAGCCCAAGGCGATTGCGATGTTCTGCACCGGTGGCATCCGCTGCGAGAAGAGCACGGCCTATTTGCTCCAGCAGGGCTTTGAGAACGTCCACCACCTGCAGGGCGGAATCCTGAAGTACCTCGAGGAGATCCCCGAGGAGCGCAGCAGTTGGCAGGGGGAGTGCTACGTCTTCGATCAGCGGGTGAGCGTCAATCACCAGCTGCAGCCCGGCAGCTACAGCCTCTGCCATGCCTGCGGTTTGCCGGTGTCCCCGGCCCAGCGCTTGGAGCCGAGCTACCGCGAAGGCATCAGCTGTCCCCACTGCATTGACCGCTTCAGCGACGCCGATCGCGAGCGCTTTGCCGAGCGCCAGCGTCAGATGCACCTGGCCCGCGAACGCGGTCAGCAGCATCTCGGTTAGGGCGGATGGGACCCGTTCTCTACAGCTTCCGCCGCTGTCCCTATGCAATGCGGGCGCGCCTGGCCCTCGCTGCGGCGGGGCAGGTCGTGGAGTTGCGGGAGGTGTCTCTAAAAGCCAAGGCACCGGAGCTCCTGGAGGCTTCCGCGAAGGGCACCGTGCCCGTGCTCGTGCAAGCCGATGGGGCGGTGCTCGAAGAGAGTCTCGAAATCATGCGCTGGGCGCTTGAGCAGGCTGATCCGCTTGGCTGGTTGCAGGCCGATGGGGCTGAAACCGCAGCCCTGATCGCCCAGAACGACGGGCCCTTCAAGCGGCACCTGGATCGCTTCAAGTACCCCGATCGCTATGGCGAGGTGGATCCCCTGGAGCATCGAGCGGCGGCTTTGGCGATCCTGCGGGAGTGGGAGCAGCGGCTGGCTGTTGGAGGGTGGTTGCTCGCGGGGCAGGCCACCCTGGCGGATTGGGCCTTGCTGCCCTTTGTGCGCCAGTTCCGCCTGGCGGACCCGGATGGCTTCGCGGCGGAGCCCGCTCTGGATTCCCTCAAAGACTGGTTGGCGAGGTTTGAGCACTCGGAGCTGTTGGCGCGGGTGATGGATTCCCCCTGGGCGGAGCGCCGCTGCTGGCGCTCACCGCGCTGGTTGTATCACCTGGCTTTGGCCTCCGATTGGCAGCAGGCGCGTCAGCTCGGGGAGTACCGGATCTCCACCCGCGGCCAGAGCCTGGAGCAGGTGGGGTTCATCCATGCGAGCTACGTGGATCAATTGGAGGGGACCCATGAACGCTTCTACGCCGATCTCAGCGATCTGCGCTTGCTGGTGATCGATCCGACCCGCTTGGCGGCCCATGGCATCGCGGTGCGCCCGGAGGCCGCTCCCGGCAGCGGCGAGCTTTTTTCCCATCTCTATGGGCCCTTGCCTTTGGAT
>JAAZUZ010000223.1 GCA_018623875.1 Synechococcus sp. HW_metabat.21 | reverse complement strand
GGTGGCCCCCAGCCAGAGGCGGCCCCCGGGTCGCGGCACCAGGTTGATGCCGCTCCAGCTCAGGCTTCCCGGCCAGTTGCTTGGGCTCTGATCCTCCTCGGCGAGTTGCAGCTCCAGGGCTTGGCCCAGTACAGGATGTTGGGGGCGGTCGTGGCCAAGGGGCTCCAGCAGCGCTGAGCTGCTCAGGCCGGCACTAAGCACGGCCCAGTCAAAGGTCCCCACGTCTTGGCCTCCGCAGCGCACCCGCCAGCGGCCGGCGGCGCCCCGCTCAAGGCTGTCCACGCTGGCGGCATCCAGCGCGAGCCCGAGCCGCTCCCCATCGGCGAGCAGGGCCCGCATGGCGGGGATCGGGTCCAGTTGTCCGTCCTCGGGGGAGAGCAGTCCCCCGAGGCAAGGTTGAGGAACCAGCGGCTTGAGCTGCTCCAGCTCCGCGGCTTCGAGCAAGCGCAGGTCGTCGCGTTGTCGCGCCAGCTGGGCTTGGGCCTCCTGCTCGGCAGCCGTGGTCGCGAGCTGAAGCAGACCCGGACGGAAGGGCAGGTCATGGCCCTGCTGCTGGAGGGTTTCGCGCCATTGGCGCCAGAGGGTGTGGGACTGCTGCCGCAGCCTCCAACCCCGGCCACTGCTGCGGCGAAAGACGCGCGCCATCAACAGGCCTAGGGCTGCGCTGCTGCCGGCGTCCTCGCCTTGGGCTTGCCGCAGTTGGGGGTCAATGAGCGTGACCTGATGGCCAATCCGCTGCAGGTGCCAGGCCACAGAAAAGCCCACCACACCGGCTCCGATCACGCAGATCGAGGAGGGCCGGCTGGTGGGCAGGGGGTTCAGCGGATTCAGATCTGCTTGAGGTCGGACTGAACTTGCTCAGGAAGAACCTGGGCGTACAGGCCAAAACCGCTGGCGACCTTGATGTAGGCCTTGCTCAGGTTGTTGGCGTCCTGCAGACGGGCGGCTTCGTCGAGGTCGGCGAGGGCGGCTTTCAGGTCAGTGGCCAGCTTGGTGGCCTCGGCGCGGTCGCCGGGCAGCAGGCGCTGGTTGATGTAGAGCATCTCGCGGCCCACTTCCTGCATGGGGCCGTGGATCAAGTTGCGGGTAAAGACCCAGTTGCGCTCGTTCACCAGGGCGGCCAGCTCGGGCAGGCGGTTGCGGGCGGCGAGGAAGCCCTCGGCCTGGCGCTCGATCACGGTGATGTCGTCAGCACTCAAGGTGGGGGCCTTTGCTTTGTCACCACCACAGGCGGTGAGGCCAAAGCTGATCACCAGAGCGAGAGCCGCCAGGGCCAGTCGCCGAAGGCCGGAATAGAGCTGTTGAGCCGCCATCGTTGCTGAACTTGATTGCGGGACTTTACCCAGGGCAACAGGCCTCAGAGCACTGCATAACGAGCTGCAACGGCTGGAACGGCAGAATTCAAGGCTCGACGGGCTTTCACGCCATCCCATGACGGCTGCCACCGCCATCCTTCAGATGATTTGCCCGGATCAGCCGGGGCTTGTGCGGGAGCTCTCCGGTTGGGTGGCGGGCAACGGCGGCAACATCGTCCATGCCGACCACCACAGCGACCAAGGGGCGGGTTTGTTCCTCAGTCGCATTGAGTGGCAGCTTGAGGGCTTCGGTCTCCCCCGGGAAGCGATTGCGCCGGCGGCGGCGTCCCTGGCGGAGCGCCTCGGCGGTGAACAAACGGTCACCTTCTCCGACCAGCGTCCGGCGGTGGCGATCTTCGTCAGTAAGCAGGACCACTGTTTGTTGGATCTGCTCTGGCGCGTGCGCACGGGCGAGTTGCCGATGCGGGTGCCGCTGGTGGTCTCCAACCATCCGGATCTGGGTTCGATTGCCGAGGAGTTCGGCGCCCAGTTCGTCCATGTGCCGATCAGCAACGCCAACCGCGGTGAGGCGGAGGCCCGTCATCTCGAGCTGCTGGCGGAGCACGGCATCGAGTTGGTGATCCTGGCCAAGTACATGCAGGTCCTGACGCCGAGCTTTTTGGCGGCCTTTGACCCCCCGGATGCGTTCCACCGGGTGATCAACATCCACCACTCCTTCCTGCCGGCCTTCATGGGGGCACAGCCCTATCACCGGGCTTGGGAGCGGGGCGTGAAATTGATCGGCGCCACCGGGCACTACGTGACCGATGAGCTGGATGCGGGCCCGATCATTGCCCAGTCCACCGTCAACGTGAGCCACCGCGATGAGGTGGAGGATCTGATCCGCAAAGGTCGCGACACCGAACGGCTGGCCTTGGCGCGGGCAGTGCGCTTGCATCTGAAACGACAAGTGATGGTCTACCGCGGCCGTACGGCGGTGTTCGAATGACCCAGCTCTGGCGCGGGCCGCTGCACGCTGGTTTGGAGGTGCTGGATCGGGAGCGGCCGGCGGCGGCGACGCTTTGGGGCTGGCGCTGCTTTCAGATCGCTCTCTTGCTCCTGCCGTCCAGTGCCCTGTTGGCAGGACTACTGCTGTTCGTGGCCCTGATCCTGGGGAGCCGTCAGCCGACGGCCTGGCGGGACGACCGGGTCAATTGGTGGTTGGGGGGCATCGGCCTCTGGATGGTGCTGGGTTGCTTGGCGGCCTCCAGCGGTTGGCTGGCTTGGGTCGGTTTGGGCAATTGGTTGCCCTTCTTCTGGGCCTTCTGGGGCTTCCAGCCCTATCTGGCGACGCCC
>JAAZUZ010000222.1 GCA_018623875.1 Synechococcus sp. HW_metabat.21 | reverse complement strand
CGGGCGCGGGCCGGATCGCTGGCCTGCAGCTGCATCGTCCGGGTTTGACCGGAGCGGTTGGTGTAGGTGGCGCTGAAGTTGGGCACTAGCCCTCCAGGAGGCGCATCAGCTCGTCTGGCTTGCTCGCCTTGGCGAGGGCTTCACTGCGGTCCACGGTGCCGGCCTGGACCAGGTTGGCGAGAGCGCGCTCCAGGGTTTGCATGCCCTGCTGGCCGCCGGTTTGGATCTGGGAATAGAGCTGCGCGGTTTTGCCCTCTCGGATCAAGTTGGCGATGGCCGGGGGGTTGATCAAGATTTCCTGGGCCATGACCCGTCCGAATTGACCGGGTTTTGGGTTCTGGTGCTTGCAGAGGGTCTGGGAAAACACCCCCACCAGGGAGCCACTCAGCTGAACGCGGATTTGGGTTTGCTGCTCGGGTGGGAAGACGTCGACCATGCGATCCACGGTTTGGGCCGCCGAGCTGGTGTGGAGGGTGCCGAAGACCAGATGTCCGGTTTCTGAGGCGGTGATCGCCAGCTGAATCGTCTCCAGATCCCGCATCTCGCCGACGAGGATCACGTCCGGGTCCTCCCGCAGGGCCGCCCGGAGAGCCGCGGCAAAACTGCGGGTGTCATCTCCGAGCTGACGCTGGTGGATGACGCTTTTTTCGTTCCGGTAGGTGAATTCGATCGGGTCTTCGATCGTGAGGATGTGTTCGGCGCGGCTGCGGTTGATGTGATCCAGCAGGGCCGCCAGGGTTGTGGTTTTGCCGGAACCCGTGGGTCCGGTGACCAGCACCAGACCCCTAGGCCGGTGACTGGTTTCCTCGACGATCGGGGGTAGCCCCAGGCTCTCCAGGCTGGGAATCGTGCTGCCCAGGGCCCGTAGGCAGGCGGCGTAGCTGCCCCGCTGGCGGTAGACATTCACCCGAAAGCGCGAGACGCCTTTGAGGCCATAGGCGCAGTCCAGCTCCCAGCTTTGCTCCAGCTGCTTGCGCTGGGCGTTATTGATCATTGAGAAGATCAAGCGGTTGCAGAGGTCCTCGCTGAGGCGCTCCTCGCGCATCGGTTTGAGCGTGCCGCTGAAGCGCCCGTAGGGCGGCTGGCCCGCGGCCAGGTGCAGATCACTGCCGCCGGCCTCGACCAGTTCCTTCATCAACTGTTCGATCTGGAGCTCCATGCCGCTCACGGCGCCGGTGGCTGTCCTCAGTTTGGGAAGCACGCCAGGGCCTGGCAATGGCGCTGGTTAATGCAGTTCGCGGGGGGTCAAGCAGTACGGACACTCCAGCCATTCATCCCGCATTCCTCCCCCGCAGCTGCGGCAGGTGATGGTGTGGAGGGCCTTGGCCCGGCGCTCGGTTTCCAGGCTCGAGTCGGTCAGGATCATCCGCTCGATTTCCTCGAGGGTGGTCTCCCCTTGCCGCACCAGGTCGAGGCCGTAGCCCAGCAGGGTTTTCATGCCGCTCTCAATCGCCAGCTTGCGCAGCCGGTCGGTGCTGGCTTCCTGGGCAATGGCACTGGCGAGGGTGTCGTTGACGCGCAGCACCTCGTAGACGCCGACCCGGCCCTTGTAGCCGAGGCCTTGGCAGCTGGGACAGGGGTTGCTCTCACCCGCCTGCAGGCGCTTGGCTTTGAAAAAGGTGATGGCTTGCTCGTTACCGGCAAACAGGCCAAAGCGGCCCAGGTCCTGCTCGCTGGGGTGGTACGGCTGGCGGCAGTCCGGGCAGACCCGCCGCACCAACCGTTGGGAGACGATTCCAATGAGGGAGGCGCTCACCATGAAGGGCTCCACCCCCATCTCCGAAAGGCGGGCGATGGCGCTGGGGGCGTCGTTGCAATGCAGGGTGGTCAGCACCAAGTGCCCTGTCAGGGCCGCTTCGATGGCGGTTTTGGCCGTTTCCCGGTCCCGGGTCTCACCCACCAGCAGGACATCGGGGTCTTGCCGCATGAAGGTCCGCAGGGCCATGGCGAAGTCGTAGCCCTTCTCGCGGTTGACCTGGGTTTGGGAAATGCCCTTGAGGGTGTACTCGATCGGGTCCTCGACCGTGGAGATGTTGATCCCGGGGTCGTTGCGTTCCGCCAGGAGGGAATAGAGCGTGGTGCTCTTGCCTGAGCCCGTGGGGCCCGTGACCAGGAGCATTCCAAAGGGTTTGCTGCCCATTTCCCGAACGCTGGCGAGGGCCGTGGGTTCGCTGATCAGTCGATCGAGCCCCAGGTGGGTGGCGCCGCTGTCCAACAGGCGCATGCAGACTTTCTCGCCGTAGCGGGTGGGCAGGGTGCTGATCCGCAGGTCAAAGAGGCGCCCCTGATAGCGCCGCCTGATGCGGCCGTCCTGGGGGAGCCGGCGCTCGGCGATGTCCAGGTCCGCCATGATTTTCAGGCGGGAGGTCACCGCGGGGGTGAGCTTTTTCGGCAGCTTGTCCAGCTGTTCGAGAACCCCGTCCTGGCGCAGGCGAATCAGCAGGCCATCCTCCTGGGGTTCGAGGTGGATGTCGCTGGCATTGCGCTTCAGCGCTTGCACCAGGATGTGATCCACCAGGCTCACGACCGGTGAGGCGTTGGAGGCCTCCAGGTTGGCCTCGACATCCAGCTCGGCGTGGCGGTCCTTGGGGGCCTCCTCAAGGTGTTCGTCCAGTTGGAGCTTCTCGACCAGGGACACCCGACGCGTGACGGTCGGG
>JAAZUZ010000221.1 GCA_018623875.1 Synechococcus sp. HW_metabat.21 | reverse complement strand
TGTCACCGGAGGAGATCAGGGACACGGTCTGGCCTTCGCAGGCCAGTCGCAGCGCTTCCTTGCAGCGCTCGCGTTCCTGGGTGAGTTGGCCATCACTGCGCAGTTGATCAGGCCTGCGCAGTGGTTCCAGCAAATCGAGATAGAGGCCGTAGCCAACCCAGACGCAGCTTTGGCTGAGGGCCGCTTTGGCGTCCGGAGTGAGGAGGTCCAGCCGCCCAGGACCACTGCCAATCAGATGCAGATGGCCGCGATGGGGGGCCCACTGACTGGCGGACCGGGCCAGAGCGGCGGTCGCGGCCCCCTGTTCCCCGGCCTCGGCGCGGGTGATCTGTTTCTCGGCCAGCAGCGTCGCCTTGGGACCAGCCGCGAGCAGGGCGGAGGCTTCCGCCACGCTGGCCGTACCCAGTTCCGCGGCAACCACCGCAGATGGATTGGGGACCGCGACCGGGGCCAGGCGTTCCGCGCTGAAGCAGCGCAGGGGCCAGCCACGACGCTGAGCCAGCTCCAGTAGCGCCGGCTCATCGGCTTTGCGATCGGCGCTGGCCAAGCCGGCGATCGCCTCCGGTGCGATCTGGTGTTGCGCGATCAAGCTGTCGCAGCAGCGCTCGAGCAGGCTCAGGCTGGTCTCGCGCTCGCAGCCCATGCCCAGCCAGACGCTGGGGGGGTGCCAGCGGCAACCCTGATCGGCGCGAATGCCTACCGAGAGAGCCGGATCGGAGTTCTCCTGCCCTGGGGTCAGGCCCGGCAGCTCCTGCCAACGGGGATTGCCCTCCAGGTGCCGGCTGGTCAGCGCTTCACCGCGGGCCGCCGCCTTCATCAGGTTGTCCCAGGGACCGCTGTTGCGTCTCCAGCCCCAGGCCTGCCCAAAGCTGTCCAGGGCGACCCGGCCTTCGCCGTGGGCAGCCCCCGTGATGACTGCTTCACCCTCGCAGCGGGCCGCCAGGGTTTGGGCGAGGGCCTCACCACCGGCTCCGTGGCCCCCAAGGAGAGGAACGGCAAAGCGCCCGTTGGGATCGAGGACAACGACGGCTGGATCGCTGGCCTTGTCTTCGAGCCGAGGGCTGATCAGTCGGGTGACGGCGCCGCAGGCTCCGACGGCCACAAAGGCACGACTCGTGCTCCAGTTGGCCTCCAGCAGGGTCTGCAGCTCCCCCGCTCCCCAGTGGCTTCCGTTGGCCGGGCTGGCCAGACGGTCAACGTCACCTGATTGCAAGAGGCGTCGCAGCAGCGGGAGGCCGCTGGCGCTAAGGCTGAAACCCCAAATCAGGCTGTCGTTCATCCACCCAGCTTCGCCTTCAGGCCGCCGAAGGGTCCCTTGGGTTGGGCTTCGATCAAGGAGCCATCGCTGCTGACCAAGTCACGGGCCGATCCCCCCAGGCGACTGCTGGGGGCCAGGCGCTCCTCCGGGCTGGCACTGACCGCCGGAGCTGGCACCGCCACCGGAGCTGGCTGCGGTGCGGGGTCTGGGGCGGGCGCGGTGACAGGGGTTGGCTCTGTTTCAGGCTCAGCAGCCGGGACGGTTGCGACGGGTTGAGGCTCTTCGGTCTTCTCCGGGCTGGGTGCTGGTTGGTCGACCTCGGACGGGCTCTCAATGGTCTGAGCCACAGGCGCCGTTTCCGGCTCGGGTTCGCTCGCTTCGGGTTCTGTGGGTTCCGCGGGCTCCGCCGCAGCGGGCTCCGGTTCAGCTGGCTCCGGGGCGACCTCCTTCTCCAGCACTGCTGGATCGGCTTCGGGCTGAGGGACCGGGGTGCCACTCAGGGCGGCCAGGCTCGCGTCGTTCAGATGGGTCTGCTGCCAGCTGGGCCTGGGGCTTGTGTCGATAACGACCTCGCGAACAACGCTGTTAAAAGGAGGGTTTAAGGGATCCCCCCGACCATCCAGCAGCTCCAGCTGAACGGCGTTGCTGCCTCGCTTGAGGCCCTTAAGCCAGAGGGGGGTCTGCCGATCCACGAGGAAGCTGTCGCCATTGACGCTGACCCGTAGCCGCCAACGGGCATCGTCATCCCGCAGGTGCTGAAGCGGCGCGTCGATCAGGAGCCAGTCGATCAGGACGGGGTCGCTGTGCTGGAGGTCCGAGGGACTGGCTGCAATCAGTTGAGGTGATCCAGAGCTCGGGAGTTGCGAGGGGTTGCGGGCGACCCGGTGTAGGCGCAATTGCTGGCTGGCACCGGGTGCTTTGACGACCTCTCCCCAGGGCCGGGCGGCGAAGACCGTCAGCCGATGGCTGCCAGGACTGAGCTCGGGCATGGCGATGGCTTCCGCTTCCGCGATGCTGCTGATGCGTCGGGGCGGCTGATCATCCAGCTGGAGGACCAGGTGGGGACCCAGCCCATTGGTCTCGTCTGCATAGAGAGGCCAGTCCTGAACCTTGAGCTTCAGCGTCCAGGGGCCGGCAGGCAGGGTGGTGTCATTCGCGGGGGCCAAGACATCGATCTGTGGGGCCCGGTCGTTCAACCTTTCCTTGAGTTCCTGAACTGCTCCGGGTGGAGCAACTTCCTGCAGTTGTCCACTTGGTTTTGAGCTGGCAACTGGAGAGAGCTCGTTTCGGCTCCCTCGTGCACTGGCGCTGGATGTGCAGCCACTGGTGACCATGAGCAAGACCCCAAGCACCAGGGCCGAGATGGCCTTCAGTGCTGATTGGCGCATGCGCTTGGCTCTCCCCACTCGTTTGGGC
>JAAZUZ010000220.1 GCA_018623875.1 Synechococcus sp. HW_metabat.21 | reverse complement strand
GCGCAGCCAAGAGCAGCGGCTTCACCAGCCGCCTTGGTCCTGCCATAGACCCCGAGGGGATCGGCCGCTTGCTCAGGGCGATAGGGGGAACCCTGTTGGCCGTTAAAGACAAAGTCGGTGCTCAGCTGAAGCAGCCGGCCGCCGTGATCGGCCTGGGCTTCGGCCAGGGCTCCTGGGGCCAAGGCGTTCACGGCATGGGCCAGCTCCGCATCGGACTCAGCGCGGTCCACCGCTGTGTAGGCCCCGGCATTAATCACCCAGTCCGGTTGATGCTCTTGAACGAGACGGCGGCAAGCGTCCTGATCTGAGAGATCTAACTCCTGGCGCCGGCACGGGAGCAGTTGGACTCCCTCAGGACAGGCTGCGATCAAGGCTTGGCCCAGCTGACCCGCCGCACCGGTCAAAAGGACCTTCACTGGAAGCCATCCCCTGCGGCGATCAGCGTCCGCCAACTGGGTGCGGCCGCATCCTTCTCGGCCAACAGCGGCTCTGTGGCCTGTGGCCACGCAATGGCCAAATCGGAATCGCTCCAGAGCAGCGAGCGCTCACTGTCTCGGTCCCAGAAATCAGTGGTCTTGTAGAGGACCTCCGCCTGGGCACTCAGGGTCAAAAAACCATGGGCAAAACCGGCGGGCACCCAGAGCTGCTGCTGGTTCTCACTGCTCAAGCGGGCGCTGACCCACTGGCCAAACGTGGAGGAGGACTGGCGGCAATCGACCGCCACATCAAAGATTTCCCCCTGGATGCAACGCACCAACTTCCCCTGGGCATGGGGATCCTTTTGAAAGTGCAGACCGCGCAGGACCCCCTGGCTGGAGCGGGAATGGTTGTCCTGGACGAAGGACACGGGGGACTGTCCATCCGCCTCAAGGGCGCCATTGAAGTTGCGTTGGTTCCAGCTCTCGTAGAAGAAGCCGCGGGCATCGCCAAACACCCGGGGGGTGATCAGGAGCGGCCCGAAAAGCTGGATCCCAGCAGCCGTGGCGAGTCGCTCAGCCTGCATCGCTGTACTCCAGGAGCTGCAGTAGGTAGTCGCCGTAGCCGCTCTTGCGCAGAGGCTGGGCCAATGCATCCAGCTCATCGGCGCTGATCCAGCCCATGCGCCAGGCCACCTCCTCTGGGCAACCCACCTTCAGGCCCTGGCGATGCTCAAGGGTGCGGATGTAACTCCCGGCTTCGTGGAGCGAGTCACAGGTGCCGGTATCTAGCCAGGCCATGCCCCGGCCCATGAGCTCCACCTGCAACTGACTGTCCCTCAGGTACTGGCCATTGAGATCGGTGATCTCCAACTCACCCCGGGCTGAAGGCACAACCCGCTTTGCCCGCTCCACGACGGAGTCGTCATAGAAGTAGAGGCCCGTCACCGCATAACGGGACTTGGGCTTGGCTGGTTTTTCCTCAATGCTGAGGACCTGGCCGTCGTGGGCAAATTCAACGACCCCGTAGCGCTCCGGGTCACGGACCGGATAGGCGAACACCGTGGCGCCCTGGTGAGACGCGTTGCTGCTGCGCAGCTGGAAAAGCAAATCGTGGCCATGGAACAGGTTGTCCCCGAGCACAAGGGCCGCCGGAGCGCCATCCAGAAACGCCTCACCAATCAAGAACGCCTGCGCCAAACCGTCGGGGCTCGGCTGCACCGCGTAGCTGATCTGCATGCCCCAGGTCGAACCGTCCCCGAGCAACCGCTGAAACGCGGCTTGATCGTGGGGGGTGGTGATCACCAAAACCTCACGAATCCCCGCCAGCATCAACGTGCTGAGGGGGTAATAGATCATCGGCTTGTCGTAGACGGGCAGCAACTGTTTGCTCACCGCCTGGGTGATCGGATGCAGCCGCGTTCCCGAACCGCCAGCGAGAATGATGCCCTTGCGCTCCTTAGCCAAGGTTGTCCGCCCGCTGGGAGGATGTTGGCATGGAAGGGACCAGGCTGATCCTGCATGCCCCGGGTGCTCCAGGACTGCGCTGGCTCGGCATGGGGCCGGGTTGGAGACCCACCCGTGGCCTCTTCAAACTCCAGCGACTGTTCAACCAGCACGCCTTCTGGGCCGAGAACCGCTCGATTGAGGAGCTCCGGCGCATGCTCAAGGGCAGCGCTGCGGTTGCCAGTTTGTGGCGGGGCAAGCGCCTCGTGGGGTTTGGCCGCGCCACCAGCGATGGGATTTATCGGGCGGTGCTCTGGGATGTGGTCATCCCCGAGGACCTGCAGGGAAAGGGCCTGGGCCGGCAGCTCGTGGAAGCGCTCGCCAACTCCCGCCAACTCAAAGGGGTGGAGAGGGTCTATCTGATGACCACCAACAGCGCCGGCTTCTACCGGCAACTGGGCTTTGAGGAGGTCGAGGGTCAGCGGCTGATGCGCCGAGACAATTAGGCCTTGGGCAAAGCGGCCATCAGGCTGCCCATCTCGATGGCCTGTAGGCCATAGCTCCATCCCAGGTTGCTCTTGATGCCAGCCCGCTCGAGGGCCTGCTGCATCGTGTCGGTGGTCAGGACGCCAAAGATCACGGGCACACCGGAATCACGGCTGACTGCCGCCACACCTTTGCTGACCTCAGAAACCACCACATCGAAGTGGGGGGTGTCACCACGGATCACGGCTCCCAAGGTGATCACGACTTGGTAGCGACCGGATTGCGCCAGGCGCTGAGCCACCAAGGGAATCTCAAAGCTGCCCGGTACCCAG
>JAAZUZ010000219.1 GCA_018623875.1 Synechococcus sp. HW_metabat.21 | reverse complement strand
TTGCTCAGGATCGACTGCAGACGACCGAGGCCCCGAGACCCCATGACGATCAGGTCAGCGTCCAACTCATCGGCCACCTTCAACACCGTTTGCTTGGTGTCGCCTTGGCGAATGATCGTATTGACCTCCGCAGGGTTCAGCCCCAGTCGCTGAACGGCTTCAGCGACGATGCCGGCTGCTTTTTGGGAATGCTCGGCGTAGTTCTGACCGGCCTGCTCCGTGACCACATGCAGAAGGTTGATGCGGGCCTGCTGCACGGTGGGGATGTCGCGCAGCATGCGCACCATTTCCTCGACATGACCTTTGCCTGAATCGGCGATCAGAAGATTGCGAAACACATCCCAGGGGCGCGTTCGGGCAGCCTATGGCCGATTGGCCAGCAACCTCGACTTGTGTCCAAGACCGTGACGGAGCAGCAACATCAACGCCCTTGGCAGATCCAGCGAGCGGTGCTGCCCCAACACACCGACCACGCCGGGGTGATGTGGCATGGCAGCTATCTGGCCTGGCTGGAGGAAGCCCGAGTGGAGGCCCTCCGCCAGGCGGGGTTGGCCTACAGCGACCTCTCCGAACGCGGCCTGGAACTGCCCGTCATCTCCCTCAAGATCGACTACCGGCAAGCCCTGCTGCACGGAGAGTCGGTGCAATTAGAGAGCTGGGTACTGCCCCAACAGGGGGTCAAGCTCCCCTGGCGCAGCACCTTCCTCAAAGCTGATGGAAGCGTGGCCGCCGAGGCGCATGTGGAGTTGGTGCTTGTGGACCTGAGCGAAGGCCCAGGCCACAGGCGACTGCTGCGCAAAGCACCCGAGGATCTGCGACAAGCGATGGAACGCCTGAGGCAAGGACCAGGCCAAGACTCAACCATCTCGCTATAGTACAGGCGTACTGCAGCTGTCAGTCATGGGCGAGCTCCTGAGCGGCCCCTTCTGCTCAAGCCCCAGCCAACGTCCACGCAGGGGTGTCGGATCGACGGAGACGCATCGCCTTTGGCACCTGATCTGGAGCCAGTGTCCCGGCGTGGGCTGGCGGCGACTGCAGCAACTCGAGCAGCTCTTTGGCGATCTGGAGCAGGCCTGGCAGGCAAGCGCTCTCAGCCTGGAGCACGCCCTAGGCGGAACCCGAATGAGCGCCAAGGATCTCGAGCGGATCGAGGCCTATCGACAGCGAGTTGGTCCAATCCCCCTCAGCCATCCACCAACAACGCAGCAACGGCTCCAGTGGTCCAGCCGGCGCTGCCTGCTCCCAACCGATACCGCGTTCCCAACGTCCCTTTCGGCAACTGAGCAACCGCCTTTGGCCCTGTATTGGCAGGGACGAGGCAGTCTCTGGGCTCCACTGCGCCAGCGCCAAGCGATAGCTGTCATCGGCAGCCGGCGCCCATCCAGGCATGGCTTGACCATGGCCCGAGCGGTCGCTCGAGCCTTAGCCGAAGGGGGTTGGCCGGTGCTGGCCGGCCTAGACGAGGGGATTCAGGCAGCAGCCCATCAGGGTTGCCTATCCGCTGGCGGGAGACCGGTCGCGGTGCTTGGGACACCTCTGGATCAAAGCTCCCCACGGGCTCTAGAGCCGTTGCAACGACACATTGCCGCCGAGGGGCTTTTGATCTCGGAATGGCCCCAGGGCACCAAGGCGAGGAGTGGCCACTTCGCCCTCAGAAGGCGACTCGAGCTGGGCCTGATCCAAGCAGTGGTCCTGATCGAATGCCCGCTGCAGAGCACGGCTCTCAAGACGGCACAACTGGCCTGGAAGCAAGGCCTTCCGATTTGGGTTGTCCCCGCGGATGCCGGACGCAGCAGTGCTGCCGGCAGTAATCGGCTGCTCGGCCAAGGTGCCGCGCCACTCCTGCTCCCCGAAGAGTTCTCGAAACAACTGGGCCGAGGTCCCCTGCCGAAGCCAAGCGACCGAGCAATGCCCTCACGAAGCGCTGACGGACAGGGCTTGGACGAGGCACTGCTGGCCGCTCTGGGACGTGGTGCGTCTCTCGAGCACCTGTGCAGATCCCTGCGTCAAAGCCCCGCTGGCGTCAGTCAACGACTGCTGAAGCTGGAACTGGCAGGACTGGTGTGCAGCGCCCCGGGCCTGTGGTGGCACCCCTGCTGATCAGACCATTCATAGGCTGAGCAACATGGAGGAGTCGGTCACAGCCAAAACCCTGCTGAGCTGGCGACGGACCATGCTCACTGCGGGGGGAGAGGCCAGCGCGTTGGACTGGTTGCTGGACCTCAAAGGGGGGGTGGGCTGGCAGCAGCTGCAGGCCTTGCGGCTCTACCCCGAATCGACGCTGACCCTCGATCACGAACTCGAGACCCTTGAAGAGCTCTGGCGGCGCCATCTGCGGCAGCAGATACCGCTGCAATACCTGGTCGGCCTCTGCCCTTGGCGGGACCTGGAACTCAAGGTGGCTCCAGGGGTTTTAATCCCACGCCAGGAAACCGAAGTCCTGGTGGATCTCGCCCTGGCCTGCCTCAGCGGAGAGGACCGCCAGGACAGTCTGCAGTGGGCCGACCTGGGAACGGGGTCCGGGTGCATTGCGATCGGGTTGGCCAAGGCACTACCCGGCAGCCAGGGCGTGGCGGTGGATCGATCGTTCGACGCCCTAGAGCAGGCGCAGGCGAATGCCAGAGCGAACCTGTGCGGCGACGGGTTGGCCTTTGCACAAGGGGACTGGTGGGAGGCGATTCAAGATCGGTGG
>JAAZUZ010000064.1 GCA_018623875.1 Synechococcus sp. HW_metabat.21 | reverse complement strand
GATCTCGCGATGGCGCAGCTCTTTGGCGGGTTCCCCCGCAGCTTCTTCGACGGCTACGCGCAGGAATGGCCCCTAGAAGCAGGCCACGGGCGGCGGGTCGAGCTCTACAACCTGTATCACATGCTCAACCACGCCAATCTGTTTGGCGGCGGCTACTGGCAGCAAAGTGCCGCCAGCATCACCGCGCTGCTGCGCGAGTGGCGCTGACGGCACTGAGGAGCGTTGAACGCCACTGAATTCAGCCGAGGTATTCCTTGCGCAGACCCTGGACCTTGTTGATCACGGCGGTGCGCTTGTCGCTGGTGGTCAGGTTCTTCCAGCTCCACTGACCGACCACGACCAACCCGAGCAGTTCCAGCAGACCAGGAACAACCGGCAACAGGTTGATGGTGTCGAGAACACCCTTGATCAGCACCTGGGCAACGATGACGATCACCAGAACACCGACGCCCTTGCCGATGCGGCCCATCTGGTTCCAATCGACCTTGTCGAGGGTCTCGTTGACCTTGCCCAGAACTTCGGTGTAGCGCTCGGTGAAGTTGGCGCCGGTCTCTTCTGCAGCGGGTGTCACCGATTCCTTCAGATCGTTGCTGTCGTCGGTCATCAGGATGGGCTTGGATTAAAAACCTCGACACAAGGTATCCGGGTGACTGCCCAAGCGCCAGACCAGTTGCGCGTTGATGGTCATTGCCTGATCGTTTTGGAACGCACTCTGCTCGCGGCGTTTCCCGAGGAGGGATGCGCACTCTTGTTGGGGCAAACCACGGGCACAACCTTGGAGCTGCTTCGGGTTTGGCCCTGCTGCAACAGCTGGGAGCCCGCCCAGGAACGGGATCACCGCTTCCAGCTCGACCCCAGGGAGCAACTGCTGGCGCAACGCTGGGCGAGGGAGCACGGACTGCAGGTGATCGGCGCCGCCCATAGCCACCCCAGCAGCCCCGCCATCCCGTCAGCCACCGACCTGGAGCTCTGTTTCGGGCCCACGTTGATGCTCATTCGCTCGGGCCTGGAGCAGTCCCCTTGGCGGGCCTGGTGGATCACAGGCGAGGAAGGTCCGAGCAAACCCCGCGAATTGCCTTTGCAAGGGGGGCTGGCCTCAGGGGACCGGCGTTTGGGAAAGTAGGGAGCTGGAAAGCGATCAGCACTCCATGCTTCCCCTTGACACCACCGGCATCGAGCTGAGCCCCGATGAGGTGGCCCGTTTTGCGCGCCACCTGATCCTGCCGGAAGTGGGCATGGAGGGGCAAAAGCGACTCAAAGCCTCATCCGTCCTCTGCGTTGGCACCGGCGGCCTGGGCTCACCACTGCTGCTGTATCTGGCCGCAGCCGGCGTTGGCCGCATCGGCATCGTCGACTTCGACGTGGTCGATCACTCCAACCTGCAGCGCCAGGTGATCCACGGCACCAGCTGGGTCGGCAAACCCAAGATCGAATCGGCCAAGGCGCGAATTCTCGAGATCAACCCCCACTGCCAGGTGGATCTCTACGAGACGGCGCTCAGCAGCGAGAACGCCCTCGACATTGTTCGTCCTTACGACATCGTCTGCGACGGGACCGACAACTTCCCCACCCGCTACCTGGTGAACGACGCCTGCGTGCTGCTGGGCAAGCCGAACGTCTACGGCTCGATCTTCCGCTTTGAAGGCCAGGCCACGGTCTTCAACCTGGATGCCGAAAGCCCCAACTACCGCGACCTCTTCCCCGAGCCCCCGCCGCCGGGCATGGTCCCCTCCTGCGCTGAAGGCGGCGTGGTGGGCGTTCTGCCCGGAATCATCGGTGTGATCCAAGCCACCGAAGCGGTCAAGATCATCACCGGCATCGGCACCACCCTCAGCGGCCGTCTGCTGCTGTTCGATGCCCTCGGCATGAAGTTCCGGGAGCTGAAGCTGCGCCCCAACCCCGAGCGCCCGGTGATCGAGAAACTGATCGACTACCAGGAGTTCTGTGGCGTAGGCGGCACCGCTCCTGGCCAAGAGGAGGCCGGCTCCGTGGAGAGCATCAGCGTGAGCGAGCTGAAGACCCTGCTGGACGGAGACACCTCCGGCATGGTGCTGATCGATGTTCGCAACCCCCCCGAAGCCGAGATCGCTGTCATCCCCGGCGCCGAGCTGATTCCCCTCGATCAAATCGAGAACGGCACCGCCGTGGACCGCATCAAGGAACTGGCCAACGGCAAGAAGCTCTACGCCCACTGCAAGCTGGGCGGCCGCAGCGCGAAGGCCCTGATCGCCCTCAAGCGCCATGGCATTGAGGGCATCAACGTGGCCGGCGGCATTGATGCCTGGAGCCAAGAGGTGGACAGCTCGGTCCCCCGCTACTGACCCCAAGAGCTGAGCCCGGGGCAACCCGGGCTTTTTTCATGCCCGGAGCTCAGTAATCGACGCCGCGCTTGAGGTCCACGCCCCGCTCGGCGTAGTGCTTGTGGCAGACCATCTCGGAGTGGACGCTCGCTAAATCGAAGTAGGCCGGCGGGTGTTTGCAGCGCCCAGTCAGGATCACCTCGGTTTCGGCCGGCTTGCGCAGCAAGGTCTGCACGATCGGCTCAACCGGGATCAGCTCGAGATCCACGGTGGGGTTGATCTCATCGAGGATCACCGTTTTGTAGAGGCCGCTGGAGATCGCCGCACGGGCAATTTCCCAAGCACGCTCCGCTTCGACGTAATCAATCGGCTGCTGCTGGCCGCGCCAGACGATGGCATCGCGGCCGGAGCGCAGGTGATCCACCAGATGCGGATAGCTCTCGCGCAGGGCCGCAATGGCGGCGTCCTCCGTATAGCCGTTGCCCCCCTTCAGCCACTGCAGGATCAAGACCCGATGGCTCTTGTCCTGGGAGATGCCGCGGCCAATGGCCTGTAGGGCCTTGCCCAGGGCACTGGTGGATTTGCCTTTGCCTTCACCGGTGTAGACCTCGACCCCCTCGAGGCCCGCCAAGACCGGCTCGCCGGTTTGCTCCTCGAGCTCCGGGGTATCGGGGCGGCGGTGGGCCCGCATCTCCGAATGGAGATCCGCGATCTGGACCAGCGGACGCGGGGCGCCGCGGCCGGTGACGATCACCTCCATTCCCGCGGGCTTGGCGGAGAGGGTGCGGACCACCTCCTCGGTGTCCAGCAGGCCGAGGTCGAGCACGGGATTGAGCTCGTCAAGCACCACCACCGAATAGAGCTCACTGGCGATCGCCCCCTTGGCGATGGTCCAGCCCCGCTGGGCCTCCTGGACATCGACGCGGGTGACCTCATCGATGCCGAAAAATTCGCCGCGGCCGGTGCGCACCTGATCGATCAGGTGGGGGAAACCCTGCTGCAGCGCCTCGATCGCCGCATCTTCGTCGTAGGCGCGGCCGGGCCCCTTCAAAAAGCGCAGCAGCAGGACGCGGGTTTGCTTCTGCTCGCAGATCCCCAGGCCGATCGTGCGCAGGACGACGCCCAGGGCCGCCTGACTTTTGCCCTTGCCTTCGCCGTCATAGACATGCACTTGGCCGCGGCTGCGCTCGCTTCCATCGGCGGCGGTCCGGATTCCAATGCCGCGCCCGGTGCTGCGGGTGGAGCTGGCAGAGGTTGCCTGCGGAGCCATCGACGCGCCTCTTACCGTTGGATCCTAACGAGAGTGATTTGAAGCCAGGGCACCCGATCGTGGAACGACTGGAGCCTCCCTTGATGGAGGTCCTGGAGGCCCTGCGGCAGCGCATCGGATCGCTCCCGGCGGCCATCGTGGCCTACTCCGGCGGAGTCGACAGCGCCCTGGTGGCCGCCATCGCAGCTGAACAACTGGGGGATCGGGCCCTAGCGGTCACCGGCATCTCACCAGCCCTGGCTCCCCATCTGCGCGCAGAAGCCCAGCAACAGGCGGCCTGGATGGGGATCGAGCAGCGGGAGCTGCCGACCGCTGAACTGAACGATCCGGCTTACAGCAGCAACCCCGACAACCGCTGCTACGCCTGCAAGCGCGAACTCCACAGCGTGATCGCGGAGCTGGTCGGACAACTCAGCGAACCCTGGTGCTCCGCCACCGTCCTCGATGGCGTCAACCGCGATGACCTCGGCGACCATCGCCCTGGCATCGACGCGGCCCGGGAACGGGGGGTCTGCTCACCGCTCGCGGAACTCCAGATCGACAAGGCGGGGGTGCGTGCGCTCTCGCGGGCCCTGGGCTTCCCCTGGTGGGACAAGCCCGCCCAGCCCTGCCTGGCCTCACGCTTTCCCTACGGCGAAGGCATCAACGCGGAGCGACTGCAGCGGGTCGGCGCCGCCGAGGCCTGGCTGCGGCAGCGGGGATTTCAAGAGCTGCGGGTGCGCAGCCAAGGGGAAACGGCCCGCATTGAGGTGCCCCCGCCAGCCCTGCAACGCCTGGTGGAAGAACCCACCCGCAGCGCCGTCGTCGAAGCCCTGCTGGCCCTGGGCTTCAGCGCCGTCAGCCTGGATCTCGAGGGATTGGTGAGCGGAAAGCTCAACCGGGCCCTCAAGCGCTGAGCAACTGATCGATCAGCTCCGCCTTGCGCAGGCGACTGACGCCGGAGAGCCCGCGGGCGCGAGCAAGACCCTGCAATTGCACCACGGTTTGCCCCTCCAACTCTCCCCGGGGAGACAGCGGGCGATGGGCCCGAACCGGCTCCTCGGGAGCCGCGATGGCCTGATTGGCAGCCGCCGGGACCCGGGAGGCCAGGGCCAAGAGCGCCAAGCTGCCGCCGGTGATCAGGGCCGCCTCAACCGCAAACGTGATCTCCTGCATGGAGAGAGAACTCGAGATTGGCGGCATTACAGCCAATCCACCGAGGGCGCGCCAGCAACGCCTTGGCACAAAAAAGCCCTCCGCGAAGGGAGGGCTGAAGATCCTGGGGCGATCAGGCCGCCACCAGATCCGGTTCGCGCTCGGTATCGGCCACGGCGGCAGGGGTTTCGCGGCGGAAGCTCTTGAGCTTGTAGTTACCGGCATTGAGCTCTTCACTGAGCACGATGCAGGCCCGCTCGGGCATGGTGTGGTCACCGCAGGTGAACACGTCCACGGCGGCGTAGCCGGACTCCGGCCACGTGTGAATGGAGATATGGGATTCGGCCAGAAGGGCCAGCCCCGTCACACCCTGGGGTTGGAAGTGGTGGGTGATCAGATTGAGCAGGGTCGCGCCAGCACGCTTCGCAGCGGTGGTGAGGGCGTTCCTGATGAAAGCTTCGTCGTCGAGCTTGTCAGCGTCGCAGTTGTACAGCTCGAGGATGCAGTGTTTACCCACCATGTCGGTGGCACTGGGTGCTTGGGGGCTAGCGGAGAAGGTCTCAGCTCCAGTCCATCCCGGGTTGGGGTGGAGACAGGCTGCTTGGCTCATCAACGTGAGGCAAAGAGTTCAAGACTTTACTGGCCAGAGAGCACCGCTCCGGCCTCAACGGTGATCACCTGAGAACCCTGATGCCATCCGCCGTTGAAGGCTCCCAGGTGGGTGGCACTGACCAGGCACTGATGGCCGTCGCCCACCGCCTCAAGCAGGAGCTGCTGCCGGCCAGGATCCAGCTCCGCCAACACGTCATCGAGCAGTAGCAAAGGAGGCTCGCCCCAGAGCTGATGCACCAACTCAAGCTCGGCCATCTTCAGTGCCAGCACCAAGGTGCGCTGCTGTCCCGCTGATCCATAGCGGCGGGCGGGCTGCCCCCCGAGCTCCATCGCCACCTCATCGCGATGGGGACCGACGCTGCACTGCCCCAGGCGCAACTCCTGGGGGCGCTGCTGGAGCAACTGCTCAGCCAAGGCATCCCGCCACGGCGCCTCCGCCTCCTCCCCCTCCAGCTGACTGCCCGGGCAATAGCGCAGGTCCAGGAGCTCCCGTCCATCGCTGAGCCGGTGCTGCCAGGCCTGAGCCAGGGGTTCCAGGCGCCGCAGGGCCCGCAGCCTCCGGCGGTGCAAGCGGGTTCCAATGAGGGCCATCTGCTGATCGAACGCATCCAGCAACCCCTCGAGTTGGGCATGGGGGAAGCCCCGACGCAGCAATTGAGAGCGCTGACGCAGTAGCCGGCCGTAGCGGCTGAGCAGCTCGGCATAGACCGGCTCGAGTTGCAAAACAACCCGATCGAGCCATTGCCGGCGCAGGGCCGGCTCACCGCGTACCAACTCCAGGTCCAATGCACTGAAGCCGACGCAGCGCAGGGGGCCGATCAACTCGTGCTGGCGCTCCAGCACCTTGCCGTTGCGGCGAGCCTGCCGTCCCCCTTGGCGGCGCAATTCCAGCTCCAAGCGATCACCGTCACTGCAATCGGCCGCAATCAAGGCCTGACGCTCCCCCTGGCGAATCAGATCCCGGTCGCTGCTGCAGCGATGGGAGCGAAGACTGCCCAGCAGCTCGACCGCTTCCAAGAGGTTGGATTTGCCCTCCCCATTGCGCCCAATGACGAGCAGCCGCGGAGCCTCCACGGTCAGGCTCAGCGCTCCGTAATTACGGAACTGACGCAGCTCCAGGCGATGCAGCCGAATGGGTCTCTGGGGCCGTCTGACCAGTAAGGTAAGGCGGTGACGGTGGTCTGCTGCCTGCACACGCCCCATCTGAGCAACTGAACTTGCTCAGGCCCCAGGGGCATGTAGCTCAGTTGGATAGAGCATCAGATTCCGGTTCTGAGGGTCGGGGGTTCGAGTCCCTCCATGCTCGTGATCAGGTCAAAGGCCCGTCACTGAATCACCCCGCCGCGGCGGGGTTTTTTGCTGCCTCAAAGGCGCAGACCCATGGCGCGAATACCGCCGGGGTCCACAACGAATCCGTTTTGCTTAAGGGCGTCGAGGGCCACGCTCGGGGCCGCCACCGAAATGCTGCAACCGGGCAATTCCCGGCGCAGGCGTCCCATGGCGGCATGGACGATCACCAGCAACACCTGGGCCTGGGCCGGATCCCCAGGGTCCGCTGAGAGATCCCAGAGGTTGGCATTCAAGGCGAGGTCACTGGTGGCCCGCACAAATCCCACCAACACGCCATTGGGGTCGCGCACGCTGAACTGCCAGTTGCTGCGGGCCAAGGCTTGCTCGAGCCGCGCCTCCAAGCGCTGGGGGTCGCCGCACTGCACGAGCAGTCGGTTGAGCTCAGCCCCGCTGGGGGACTGCAGGCCATCGAGGCTGTAACCCTCCGGCAAGGCCGGAGGCTGGGGCTGCGAACGGAATGGAACCAGAAGCGAGTCGAGCACGGCAGCCGTGCCTCAACCGGTGTTGCGCATGCCGGCGGCAATGCCGTTGATGGTCAGCAGGGCACCGCGCAGCAATTCACTGCGGCTGTAGGTCCGGCCGTCGCCGCGGGCCGCGTCTTCACTCATGGGTGGCTGGCGGTTCTGGTCACGGAGGCGGCGCAGCAGGGCCACCTGCAGGAAGCCCAGCGGAATGATCGTGCGGTTGCGCAGCTCCACCGAGAGCTGCAGGGCCGGGTCACCATCCAGCAGGCGCTCGTGGCCGGTGATGGCCAGCACCAGGTCCCGCGTCAGCACGAACTCGCGGGCAATGACCGCAAAGATCTCTTCAAACGCCTCACGGGATTCCGGGCGTCCCAGGGACTGGACATAGTGGTGCGCCAGATCCAGATCCACCTTGGAGAGGGTCATCTCCACCTTGGAAATCAGCATCCGGAAGAAGGGCCAGCGCTGATAGAGCTGCTGGAACAGCTCCATCTGATCGGGGTCCTCGCTGAGTTCCTCCTGCAGGGCCGTGCCCACCCCAAACCAACTGGGGAGTAGGAAGCGGCTCTGGGTCCAGCCGAACACCCAGGGGATGGCCCTCAGGCTGGAGAGATCCTTCGCACCGCTCTTGCGGCGGGCCGGGCGGCTGGAGATCTGCAATTTGCTGATCTCTTCAATCGGCGTGCACTGCTGGAAGAAGCCGACCAGGTCGGGGTTCTCGTGCACCAGCGAGCGGTAGTGGGTGCGGGAGCGTGCCGCCAAACGCACCATCAGCTCATTCCAGTCCGGCGTGTCATCCACATGGCTGGTGACCAGGCTGTTCTGGATCACCGCCGTGGTGACCGTCTCCAGGTTGTAGAGCGCCAGCTCCGGCAGGGAGTACTTGGAGGCCAAGACCTCACCTTGCTCGGTGATCTTGATGCGGCCGTTCAGGGTGCCGCTGGGTTGGGCCAGGATCGCCTGATAGGCGGGACCACCGCCCCGTCCCACGGAACCGCCGCGGCCGTGGAAGAGACGCAGGCAGACGTCATGGCGGCTGGCCAGCTGCTGCAGGGCGATTTGGGCCTGGTGGATCTCCCAGTTGCTCGAGAGGAAGCCGGAGTCCTTGTTGCTGTCGGAGTAGCCGAGCATCAACTCCTGCAGCGGCCTGCCGTTGGGGCTGGAGCTCGACAGGAGCTGGCGGTAGAAGTCTTCGCTGAACAGCCGCTCCATCACGGCCGGGGCGGCCTTGAGATCCTCCACCGTCTCGAACAGGGGGATCACCAACAGGTCGGAGCGCTGGGCGGTGGGATCCACCAGGCCGGCCTCCTTGGCCAGCAGCAGCACCTCCAGCAGGTCCGACACCGTGTGACTCATCGAGATCACGTAGGTGCGGCAAATGCGGGAACCGAATTCCTGTTGCAGCCGTTTGACGACGCGGAGCACGTCGAAGGTTTCCGCCGTCAGCGGACTCCAACTCACAGCCGCCGGGATCAGCGGACGGCGGGTCTGCAGCTCGGACATCAACCAGCTGATCCGCTGCTCCTCATCCATCTCCCCGTAGGGGGTCGGCATTTGCAGATAGCGGGTCAGCTCATCGAGGGCATCGCTGTGGCGCGTGCTCTCTTGGCGAATGTCGAGGCTGGCCAGGCAGAACGCAAAGGTGTGCACCTGGGCGATCAGGTTGTCCAGCGGCTCACAGCTCAGGCCGGTGCCCTGGAGGCTCTCGTTGATCAGCTCAAGGTCGGTGCGGAGCTCGTCAACGGTTCCATAGTGCAGCTCCGGAGCCGGGGGAGCCGGCATGGCGCCCTGGTGCCCGAAGTCAGGCTGGGCCGGGCGCGGTTCATGGGGGGCATCCCATCCGGCAGCTGCCTGCTGCTCGTTGCGG
>JAAZUZ010000218.1 GCA_018623875.1 Synechococcus sp. HW_metabat.21 | reverse complement strand
TCCCGAAGCCAGGGCGCGCCTTAGGTTGCGGTTGAAGCAACCCCGATCCCATGGCTGAGGAGGCAACCCCAACAGCAGTGACTCCGGCGTATCGCCCGGGTCTGGAGGGGGTGCCGGCGACGCAATCGGCGGTGTGCGACATCGACGGTCAGAAGGGACTGCTGACCTACCGCGGCTACCGGGTCGATCAACTGGCCCAGCAGAGCACCTTCCTGGAGACCACCTACCTGCTGATCTGGGGCGAGCTGCCCGATGCGGAACAGCTGGCAGCGTTTGAGCAGGAGGTGCAGATGCACCGCCGGGTCAGCTTCCGGATCCGGGACATGATGAAGTGCTTCCCGGCCAGCGGCCATCCGATGGATGCCCTGCAGAGCAGTGCGGCCTCCCTCGGGCTCTTTTACTCCCGTCGAGCCCTCGACAACCCTGAATACATCTATTCAGCGGTGGTTCGCCTGATCGCCAAGATCCCGACGATGGTCGCGGCGTTCCAGCTGATCCGCAAAGGCCAGGATCCGATCCAGCCCCGGGATGACCTGCCCTATGCGGCCAACTTCCTGTACATGCTCACGGAGCGGGAGCCCGATCCCCTGGCAGCACGGATCTTCGATGCCTGCCTGATCCTTCACGCCGAGCACAGCCTCAACGCCAGCACGTTCAGCGCGCGGGTGACCGCCAGCACCCTGACGGACCCCTACGCCGTGGTGGCCTCGGCGGTGGGCACCCTGGCGGGCCCCCTCCATGGCGGCGCCAACGAAGACGTCTTGGCCATGCTCGAAAGCATTGGGTCGGCTGATCAGGTGCGTCCCTGGTTGGATCAGGCCATTGCGGAGAAGCGCAAGATCATGGGCTTCGGCCACCGGGAATACAAGGTCAAGGACCCCCGGGCCGTGATCCTGCAGAAATTGGCGGAGGAACTCTTCGACGAGTTCGGCCACGATCCCCTCTACGACCTGGCCCGGGAGCTCGAAGCGGTGGCCGCGGAGCGTCTGGGTCCCAAGGGGATCTATCCCAACGTCGACTTCTATTCCGGCCTGGTCTACCGGAAGCTGGGGATTCCCCAAGACCTGTTCACGCCGATCTTCGCGATTGCCCGCACCGCGGGCTGGCTGGCCCACTGGAAAGAACAGCTTGGTGCCAACCGGATTTACCGCCCCACGCAGATCTACACCGGATCGACCGGTCGCGATTGGCAGCCCATCGAAGGCCGTTAAGGGCTGCGGCGGCCTAAGTTGCCCCCATCAAGAGACCACCCATGGTGATCGCCAATCCCGCTGTCGTGAGTGCCGGACTCGACCTCGAGGCCAGCTTCACCGACGTCCTGCAGGGCTTCGGCTTGTCGCCGGGGATGGCCCACTTGCTCTGGTTGCCGCTGCCGATGCTGGTGGTGTTGGTCGCCGCTGTGGTGGGCGTGCTGGTCAATGTGTGGTTGGAGCGGAAGATTTCTGCTGCTGTCCAGCAGCGCATCGGCCCTGAATATGCGGGTGCCTTGGGCATCCTTCAGCCCCTAGCGGACGGCCTGAAGCTCCTCTTCAAGGAGGACATCATTCCGGCGCGGGCCGACGGCCTGCTCTTCACCTTGG
The DNA here is from genome assembly GCA_018623875.1 of Synechococcus sp. HW_metabat.21. Taxonomy (GTDB): domain Bacteria; phylum Cyanobacteriota; class Cyanobacteriia; order PCC-6307; family Cyanobiaceae; genus Vulcanococcus. The sequence goes on along the minus strand of JAAZUZ010000218.1, from coordinate 1,133 downwards.
GCCCGGTGCTGGTGCTCGTTCCGGTGATCCTCAGCTGGCTCGTGGTGCCCTTTGGCCAGCACCTGCTCATCAGCAACGTCGGGGTGGGGATCTTCCTTTGGATCTCCCTGAGCAGCATCCAGCCCATCGGCCTGCTCATGGCCGGTTACGCCTCGAACAACAAGTACTCCCTGCTGGGTGGCCTGCGCGCGGCAGCCCAGTCGATCTCCTATGAGATCCCTCTCGCCTTGGCCGTCTTGGCCGTGGTGATGATGAGCAACTCCCTCAGCACCGTTGACATCGTCAACCAGCAGACGGGCGCCGGGATCCTCAGCTGGAACATCTGGCGCCAGCCCGTGGGCTTCGTGATCTTCTGGATCTGTGCCCTGGCGGAGTGTGAGCGCCTTCCCTTCGACTTGCCGGAGGCGGAAGAGGAGCTGGTCGCCGGTTACCAGACCGAATATGCGGGCATGAAGTTTGCCCTCTTCTATCTGGGCAGCTACATCAACTTGGTGCTCTCCGCCCTGCTGGTGGCGGTGCTCTATCTGGGTGGTTGGGGGTTCCCCCTGCCGGTGGAGTGGGTCGTGAACCTGACCGGTCAACCGATCGATGCTCCCCTGGTGCAGGTGATCACGGCCACGACCGGCATCGTGATGACCGTGCTGAAGGCTTACCTGCTGGTCTTCTTCGCGATCCTGCTGCGTTGGACCGTGCCCCGGGTGCGCATCGACCAGCTGCTCGATCTTGGCTGGAAGTTCCTGTTGCCGGTCGCCCTGGTCAACCTGCTCGTGACCGCCGGCCTCAAGCTCGCTTTCCCAGCCTTCTTCGGCGGCTAATTCTCAACCGCCTACCCCCTTTGCCAGGTCGCCAGGCCATCATGGTGCCGGCGCCACCGCCCCTTTCCACCACTCCATGTTCGGGTTCCTCAAGAAAGTCGGTGACTACACCCGCGATGCGGTGGGTGCAGCCAACTACCTCACCCAGGGGCTTTCGGTCACCTTTGACCACCTGAGCCGCAGACCTGTCACGGTTCAGTACCCCTACGAAAAATTGATCCCGTCGGAGCGCTACCGCGGCCGGATCCACTACGAGTTCGACACGTGCATCGCCTGTGAGGTGTGTGTGCGTGTCTGCCCGATCAATTTGCCGGTGGT
>JAAZUZ010000217.1 GCA_018623875.1 Synechococcus sp. HW_metabat.21 | reverse complement strand
TGGCGGTGCGGGGATGGTGCGCACGGCCTTGTTGGCGGCCTGCTCCTTCTCCTCTTTTTTCACCAGCGGCGTTTTGCGCGGTGTGAGGAACATGATCATGTTGCGGCCTTCCCGTTTGGGAGCCTGCTGGATCTCCGCCTTCTCCTCGAGATCCTTGGCCATGCGGCGCAGCAGTGTTTCCGCCAGGGCGGTGTGCTGGATTTCGCGGCCTCGGAAGATCACGGTGCACTTCACCTTGTCGCCGGCCTTGAGGAAGCGCTGGGCCTGACCGATCCGCACGTCGTAGTCGTGCTGATCGATCTTGTACCGCATCTTGACCTCCTTGACTTCGGTCTGGTGCGACTTCTTCTTGGCTTCCTTGGCCTTCTTTTCCTGCTCGAACTTGAACTTGCCGTAGTCCATGATCCGGCAGACCGGCGGATCCGCCTTCTCGCTCACCAGAACCAGATCCAGCTCGCGTTCCTTCGCCACATCCAGGGCTTCATCCCGGCTGATCACACCAAGCTGACTGCCGTCTGAGTCGACCACCCGCAGCTGGGGGTAATTGATCCGTTCGTTGATGTTGGGCAGCTCCCGGACAGGAGCACGACGGTCAAAACGGGGACGTGGGGGCATTCAGGCGGTGACGGGAACAGGTGCAGACAACTTCGCTGAATACAACGTCTGCATCCTTCACCTTAGTTGCTGCTGGATCAACGTCATCGCCTCGTCAACAAACGCGGGGCCTTCCAGCCAGGTGGGGGTGTGCTGGCGACGGAACCAGGTGCGTTGGCGCTTGGCGAACTGGCGGGTGCGCTGGGCTGTGATCCGTATCGCCTCCCGTTCGCTCAGGCTGTTGTCCAGCACCCCCAGGGCCTCGCCGTAGCCGATGGTCTGCAGCAACGGCAGATCGCTGCCGTAGCGCTCCGCCAGCAGGCGTGTTTCGTTCACCAGGCCGTCCTTGTACAGCTGTTCGGTGCGTTGCTGAATGCGTTGACGCAGGTTGGCTGGATTCAGTCCCAGCTCCAGCACCCGCCAGGGTGGTGGTGTCGCGCTCGACTGGGAACTCATCGGCCGACCGGTGGCGTAAAGCACCTCCAGAGCCCGCTGGGTGCGCACGGCATCAGCCGGAGCGATGCGGGCGGCGGCGGCGGGATCGGCCGCCTGCAGCAGGGGATGGCAGACCGCCTGGCCGAGCTGGGTCAGCTGCTGCCGCAGCAGCGGTTGCGGTGCCACCGCCGGGGGTTGCAGCCCCTGGGTGAGGGCCTTGAGGTACAGCCCACTGCCTCCCACCAGCAGGGCCTTGCCGCATTGCTGCAGCACGGCGTCGATGCAGGGCATCGCTTCGGCCTGGAATTCCTGCAGGGTGATCGGCTGATCCGGGTCGCGCAGGTTGAGCAGGTGGTGGGGGACCCGGGCCTGCTGCTCCGCCGTCGGTTTGGCGGTGCCCACGTCCATGGCTCGATACAGCTGGCGTGAGTCGACGTTGATCACCGGCAGCCCCAGTTGTTCGGCGATCTCGATGGCGAGGGCCGTCTTGCCGCTGGCGGTGGGCCCGAGCAGGGTGATCACCAGGGGTTGGGACTCGGTCAAGAGGTTCAAGGGGGGGGTGGAGCCCGGCGCGGAATGTGGCCTCAGAGGCCGCTGCAAGCCTCTGTAGACAGCCGGTGGTAAATTGAGATTGCCAGGTCGAGGTTCTGGGCTGATGAGACCGCTCAGAACTCAGTTTCCCGGCCCGAGACTTCCGGAATGAGCGACGCTTCCAAGGTCCAGAACGCCTACGGGGCGGAACAGATTCAGGTCCTTGAGGGCCTTGAGCCGGTCCGCAAGCGTCCGGGTATGTACATCGGCTCCACCGGGCCGCGCGGTCTCCACCACCTGGTGTACGAGGTGGTGGATAACTCGGTGGACGAGGCCCTGGCGGGTCACTGCAACCGCATCCTGGTGGTGCTGGGTGAAGACGGCTCGGCCTCCGTCAGCGACAACGGTCGTGGCATCCCCACCGATGTGCACCCCCGCACCGGCAAGAGCGCCCTGGAGACGGTGCTGACGGTTCTCCATGCCGGCGGCAAGTTCGGAGCCGGCGGCTACAAGGTGTCCGGTGGCCTCCACGGGGTTGGTGTTTCCGTCGTCAATGCCCTCAGCGAGTGGGTGCAGGTCACGGTGCGCCGTCAGGGACAGGTGCACCGCCAGCGCTTCGAGCGCGGCAATGCCATCGGCAGCCTGGCGTCGGAGGAGCAACCCGCCAGCGAAGCGGGTGAAACGGGCACCACGGTCTGCTTCAAGCCCGACATCGAGATCTTCACCGGCGGCATCGTCTTCGATTACGCCACCTTGTCCGCTCGGCTCCGGGAGCTGGCCTACCTCAATGGTGGGGTACGGATCGTCTTCCGCGATGAGCGTGGAGCGGCTCGGGATGCCGAGGGCAACCCCCACGAGGAAACCTATTTCTACGAAGGCGGCATCAAGGAATACGTCGCCTACATGAACCAGGAGAAGGACGCCCTTCACCCGGACATCATCTATGTGAACTCCGAAAAGGACGGGGTTCAGGTTGAAGCAGCCCTGCAGTGGTGCTCCGACGCCTACTCCGACAGCATCCTCGGCTTTGCCAACAACATCCGCACCGTGGATGGCGGCACGCACATCGAAGGCATTGACGGTGCTGACCCGCACCCTCAATGCCTTCGCCAAGAAGCTGGGCAAACGCAAGGAATCGGATTCCAACCTGGCC
>JAAZUZ010000063.1 GCA_018623875.1 Synechococcus sp. HW_metabat.21 | reverse complement strand
TGTTTTCACCGACAGGCGGGGACCAGCCCGTGGCCTTCGTGGCCTCGCGTGGTCACCACGCCGATGTGGGAGGCATCACGCCGGGATCCATGCCATCCAGTAGCCGTTCCATCGCTGAGGAAGGACTGCTCTTCGACAACGTTCCGCTGGTGCGGAGCGGCCGTTTGTTGGAGGAGGCCTGGCGGGAGCGCCTGGCGCAGGGCCCGTGGCCGGCCCGCAATCCCGATCAGCTTTTGGCGGATCTGCAGGCCCAGCTGGCCGCGAACGATCTCGGGGTCCAGCGTCTCTTGGCCTTGATGGCCGCGGCGGGCGAGGAGCGAGTGCTGGCCTACATGGGCCACGTTCAGGACCAAGCGGCCGCGGCGGTGCGTCAGGTCTTGAGCCGACTGGCCGACGGGGAGGCGCGGGTCCAGCTCGATGCGGGGCCTGAAATCGTTGTGCGTCTGCTTGTGGATCGTGCGGCCCAGCGGGCCCGGATTGACTTCAGCGGCACTTCCCCTCAGATCGCGGGCAATCTCAATGCGCCCTTGGCGATCACCAAGGCGGTGGTGCTCTATGTCTTCCGCGCGCTGGTGCGTGAGTCGATTCCCCTGAATGCGGGCTGCTTTGACCCCCTCGAGTTGGTGGTGCCCGAGGGGTGCCTGCTGAACCCCCGGCCACCGGCCGCGGTGGTGGCCGGCAATGTCGAGACGTCGCAGGCGGTGGCCAACGCCCTCTTTGCGGCCGTGGGTGCCCTGGCGGCGTCCCAGGGCACGATGAACAACCTGAGCTTTGGCAATGCCCACTGCCAGTACTACGAGACGGTTTGCGGCGGCACCGGCGCGGGGGATGGGTTTGCGGGAGCCGATGCGGTCCAGAGCCACATGACGAATTCCCGCCTGACGGATCCCGAGATCCTTGAACAACGCTTGCCGGTGCGGCTCGAGCAATTTGCGATCCGCCGCGGTAGCGCCGGGGTCGGTCGCTGGCCCGGTGGTAACGGCGTTCTGCGCACCTTGACAGCCCTGGAGCCCCTGACCGCGTCCCTGTTGAGCGGCAGTCGCCGCGTTGCTCCCTTTGGTCTGGCCGGTGGTGGTGCGGGGAGCTGCGGTCAGAACAGCCTGCGGCGGGCGGGGACGGAGCAGATCGAGCTCCTGCCGGGCTCCACCCAGGTGGAGTTGCAGCCTGGTGATCAACTGCAGATGGCCACCCCAGGTGGTGGTGCCTACGGAGCGATCGAGCCATGACTGTGCGATCACACCTTGCTCTTGGCCTCGCCGCGGTTGCCGTGGCGTTCCCCCATCCCGTCCTCGCGAACCTGTTGCAGGAGCGCAGTCAACGCTTCCACCCGGTGGAGTCGTCCGCGGGAATCGTGGCGGCCCAGGAGGCCCAGGCCGCGGCGGTCGGTGCCCAGATCCTGCGGGAGGGCGGTAATGCCGTCGATGCGGCCGTGGCCACCTCCTTCGCCTTGGCGGTGACCTTGCCCCAGGCGGGGAATCTGGGTGGTGGTGGTTTTCTCGTGCTCTGGCTGCCGAAGCGGGGACCCATAGCGACCTGCGCCGCCGCTGCCCGGGGGCCCGAGCTTCCCGAGGCCATCCAGCTGGGCCGCGGTGAGGCCGTGGCCCTGAACTTCCGCGAGAAGGCCCCGCTGAAGGCCGGGCCGGACCTGTTTCTGAACCCCGATGGCACGGTCAACCGGCGCTTGGCCCTGCGCAGCTTGCTGAGCACGGGAGTGCCGGGGACCGTTGCGGGCCTGACCCAGGTGCAGCAGCGTTACGGCTGTCTGCCTCTGACGACGGTGATGCAGCCGGCGATCCGTTTGGCGGAGAACGGCTTTGCGGTGGGGCCGGAGTTGAGCGCTTCCCTGCAAGCGGCGGCACCAGTCCTCAAGGCCGACCCCAGCAGCGCCGCCCAGTTCTTCAAGGCTGGTGGTGCGCCCTACCGTCCCGGTGAGTTGTTGAAGCAACCACTGCTGGCGGCCAGCCTGCGCTGCATCGCCGAGCAGGGTGCCCGCTGCTTCTACCGCGGCCCCTTGGCCCAGGCCCTGGTCGGCTTGATGCAGGACCAGGACGGTCTGATCAGCCGGGAGGATCTTGAGCGCTACCAGGCCCCTTGGATGCGTCCGCTGCGCGGCGAGTTCAAGGGCCATCCGGTGCTGACCATGCCCCCACCCAGCGGCGGCGGCGCGACCCTGCTGCAACTGCTCAATGTCCTCGAGCCGCTGCAGCTGCAGACCACGGGGCTCAACAGTGCGGCGACGATCCACCGGATGGTGGAGGCGATGAACCTGGCGTATCGGGACCGCAATCGATTACTGGGGGATCCCGATCAGGTGGCGATGCCCCTGGATCGTCTCCTCAGTAGGCGCTATGCCGATCGTCAACGGCAACGGATCAGGCTTGATCGCCATCGCCCCGCTGCTGAACTCGAAGCGGACCCCCTGCCGCTCCACGGCGGTACGAACACCACTCACCTTTCGGTGGTCGACCGTGATGGGGGCATGGTGAGTACGACCACCACCTTGAACACGGCTTACGGCAACGGCATCTCCGTGCCTGGTGCTGGCTTCCTGCTCAACAACGAGATGGATGACTTCACCGCCAAGCCCGGAGCGCCCAATGCCTATGGCCTGCGCCAGGGCAGTCAAAACGCCATCGCTCCAGAGCGCCGCCCCCTCAGCTCAATGACCCCAACGCTGGTCTTTCACAGCGATGGCCGGCCGCTGCTGGCGACCGGTAGCCCCGGGGGAAGTCGAATCATCACCACCGTGCTGCAGGTGCTGCTGAACCGGCTGGTGCACGGCCTCAACCTGGCCTCAGCAGTGGCGGAGACCCGGATCCACAGCCAACTCTGGCCCGACCAGATCAGCGTCGAGCAGGGGGTAAGTCCCGACACCTGGCGACTGCTCGAGCAGCGGGGTCACCAGCTCAAGCTGCGCCCGGCGATGGGCTCGGCCAATTCCGCTGAGGTGCGCTACGGCGGTGATCCCCCGGCCCGGCCCATCGGCAGTTGGGGTGTGGCGGACCCCCGGCGACCGGATGCGGCGGCCGTGCCCGAGCGCCGTTAAGCCGCTTGAAGGATGGACGGCAGCCAGTTCACCAAGGACGGGAAGCAGATGATCAGCAGCAACACCGCGAGCTGAACCCCGATGAACGGCCAAGCGCCGCGATAAATCGCTTGGGTGCTGACGTCTTTGGGGGCCACACCACGCAGGAAGAACAGGGCGAAGCCGAAGGGCGGTGAGAGGAAGGAGGTCTGCAGGTTGGCGCCAATCAGCACGCCAAACCAGATCAGGGACTCGGGGCCCAGCAGCTGCCGTGCGCTGGGCAGCAACAAGGGCAAGACGATGAAGGCGATCTCAAAGAAGTCGATGAAGAAGCCAAGGCCGAAGATCACGGCCATGCTCACAAGCAAAAAGCCGACTTTTCCCCCCGGCAGGTTGAGCAGCAGATCACTGATCAGGTGATCACCGCCGACGCCGCGGAACACGAGGCTGAAGGCCGTCGATCCCAGCAGGATCGCCATCACCATCGCGGTGGTGCGCAGGGTGTCGTCGCAGACCTGGCTGAGGCCGCGGCGGTTCAGTCCCCCCTCTAGGGCGGCCAGGCCCATCGCCCCAATGGCGCCAATGGCACCGGCCTCCGTCGGAGTGGCCAGGCCAAAAAAGATGCTGCCCAGCACCAGCAGGATCAAACCCAGGGGCGGCAGCAGCACCCGCAAGAGCTGCTGGCCGCTGGGCCGCTCGGCGCCGGGATCGGTGTCGACGGGGGGAGCGAGCTCGGGTTTCAGGCTGCTGATGATCACTACATAGAGGGCGAAGCCCGCGGTCATCAGCAACCCAGGGATCAGCGAGCCCAAGAAGAGATCGCCCACGGACACGCCGAGCTGGTCGGCGAGCACCACCAGCACGATGCTCGGCGGAATGATCTGGCCCAAGGTGCCGGAGGCGGCGATCACGCCGGTGGCCAACGAGCGGTCGTAGCCGGCCCGCAGCATGACCGGCAAGGAGATGAGCCCCATCGTTGTCACCGTGGCGGCGACGACACCGGTGGTCGCGGCGAGCAGTGCCCCGACCAAGACCACCGCCAAGGCGAGACCGCCGCGGACGCCCCGCAGCAGTTGCCCCATGGCCACCAGCAGGCGTTCAGCGATGCCCGAGCGCTCGAGCATTGCCCCCATGAAGACGAAGGCCGGAATCGCCAGCAACGTGAAGTTGCTCATGATCCCGAAGATCCGCTGCGGCAGAGCCGTCAGGAACTGGGGCTCGATCACCCCAAAGGCCATCCCCAGCAGGGCAAACAGCACCGAGATGCCGCCTAGACCGAAGGCCACCGGATAGCCGCTTAACAGCGCCAGCACCAGGGCGATGAACATCGCCGGTCCCAGGACTTCACCCGGGAAGAAGGTGATGATGTAGCCGAAGGCCTCGAGTTCCATCAGCGCTCACGCCGCAAGCGCAGGGCTTGGGCCAGGCCCTGCAGGGCCAGCAGGCCAAAGCCGATGGGGATCAGGCTCTTGATCCAATAGCGCGGTAGGCCGTTGGGATCGGGGGACTGCTCCCAGATCTGCCAGGACTGCAGCGTCGGCAGCAGGGAGACCAGCAGCACCATGACCGCGAAGGGCAGGAGCAGCAGCAGGGTGCCGCCCAGTTCAATCCGCCGTTGCTTGCGGGCCGACCAGCGGCTGTGGAGTACATCGACTCGGACATGGCCGTTGCGTTGGAGCGTGTAGCCCAGCCCCAGCAAAAAGGCGACAGAGAACAGGGCCCATTGGGCTTCAATCAAGGCGTTGGAGCTCAGGCTCATTCCCAGGGCGAGGCCGAGATAGCGCCCGATCACATTCCAGGCACCGATCACCAACATCAGCAGGATCGACCAGCGACCAATCCAGGCGGCGCTCTGATTGAGGCGATCGATTTGATCAGGCCAGTCGATGCGAGCCATCAGTCGGACTGCCGGTAAATGAAGCTGGCGTAGGGCAACTGATTGATCCGGTTCCAGGCCCAGATCTGATCACGGAAGGTTTGCCAGCCTTCGTAGATCCTTTTGAAATCCTGGCTTGTCCGCGCCGTATCGGCGAACAGCTGATCGCTGGCTTGCTGAGCAGCGTTGAGGATGGAGTCGTCGTAGGTGCGCAGTTGGGTTCCGCCGGCGATCAAGCGTTGCAGGGCTTGGCCGTTCAGGCTGTCGTAGCGACTCAGCATCGAGAGATTCGCCTCGTAGCAGGCCGTGCTGAACATGGCCTGGTAGTCGCCTGGGAGGCTGCGCCAAGCCCGTTGGTTCACCAAGGCCGCCAGGGTCGGGCCTGGCTCCCACCAGCCTGGGTAGTAGTAGAAGCGGGCCGCCCGCGGCAGGCCGAGCTTCTCGTCGTCATAGGGGCCGGTCCATTCCGCGGCATCGATGGCCCCACGGTCGAGGGCCAGATAGATCTCACCACCGGGGAGCACCTGGACATTCACCCCAAGGGAGGCCATGACCTTGCCCCCCAAGCCGGGGATGCGCATCTTGAGGCCCCGCAGCGACTGGAGCCCCTCCAGTTGCCGTTTGAACCAGCCGCCCAATTGCGCTCCAGTGTTGCCCGCGGGAAAGCTCAGCACGCCGAAATCGGCATAGAGGCGGTTGAGCGCCTCATTTCCGCCACCGTCGTAGAGCCAGGCGTTCTGCTGCTGTGCCGTGAGGCCAAAGGGCACGGAGGTGCCAAAGGCCAAGGCGGGGTTCTTACCGACGTAGTAGTAGCTGGCCGTGTGTCCGCATTCGACCGATCCGTTCTGGACGGCATCGAGCACCTCAAGACCCGGCACCAGTTCCCCGGCGGCGTAGGGCTCGATCTGGAAATGACCGTCGCTCAGTTCGGCGACGCGCCGGCTGATCGTCTGGGCGCCACCAAAAATCGTGTCGAGGGAGTGGGGCCAGCTGGTGGCCATCCTCCAGCGAACCTGGGGGCGGGCGACTCCGGAGGACTCACCGGCCTTGCGGATGCGGCAGGCCCCGAGCAGTCCAGCGGCACCTGCGGAGCCGGCGGCCGTGGCCGCAGCCCGGAGCAAGCCCCGCCGTTGCATGGTCAGGCCACCGCCGCGAAGCACTCGCGGAAGGCCGCGATGGTGGCGTCGATGTCCTCGTCGGAGTGGGCCAGGGAGGTGAAGCCGGCCTCGAAGGCACTTGGGGCCAGGTAGATGCCGCGCTCGAGCATGGCCCGATGGACCTTGCCGAAGCGTTCAGCATCGGCGGCCTTGGCCTCTTCGAAGTTGCGCACCGGCCCTTCGCAGAGGAAGAAGCCGAACATGGCGCTCACCGAACCACCGGTGATGGGCAGACCCGCGGCGCGGGCGCCCTCCATGATTCCGTTGATCAGTCGGCTGGTGACGGCTTCAAGGCGCTCGTAGCTGCCGGGTTGCTTGAGCAGTTCCAGGGTCTTGATGCCGGCGGTCATCGCCAGGGGGTTACCGCTGAGGGTCCCGGCTTGATACATCGGACCCGCCGGAGCCACCATGCTCATGATGTCGGCGCGGCCGCCGTAGGCACCCACGGGCAGACCACCACCGATGACCTTGCCCATGGTGGTCAGGTCAGGGGTGACGCCGAACTTGGCCTGGGCACCGCCGTAGCTGATGCGGAAGCCGGTCATCACTTCGTCGAAGACCAGCAGAGCGCCGTTCTCCTTGGTGAGCTCTCGGATGCCTTCGAGGAAGCCCGGCTCGGGGGTGATGAAGCCCGCGTTGCCGACGATCGGTTCGAGGATCACACCAGCGATTTCGCCGGGGTTCTCAGCGAAGAGCTGCTTGACCGCTTCCAGGTCGTTGTAGGGAGCGGTGAGGGTGCTGGCGGCCGTTGTGCGGGGGACGCCAGGGGAATCGGGCAGGCCCAGGGTGGCGACACCGGAGCCGGCCTTCACCAGGAACATGTCCGCGTGGCCGTGGTAGCAGCCTTCGAACTTGATGATCTTTTCGCGGCCGGTGAAGGCGCGCATCAGGCGCAGCACCGACATGCAGGCCTCGGTGCCGCTGTTGACGAAGCGCACCATCTCAACGGAGGGGACCGCGTCGATCACCATCTCCGCCAGCTGGTTCTCCAGGGCGCAGGGGGCGCCAAAGCTGGTGCCCTTCTCCAGGGCGTCGTGCAGCGCGCCGATCACCTCAGGATGGGCGTGGCCGCAGATGGCCGGGCCCCAGCTGCCGATGTAATCGATGTAGCGATTGCCGTCGACGTCCCAGGCGTAGGCCCCTTTGACGCGGTCGAACACGATCGGCTGGCCGCCCACCGAGCGGAAGGCGCGAACGGGTGAACTCACGCCGCCGGGCATCAGCTTCTGGGCGGCACTGAAGAGTTCCTGGGACCGGGTGGTGTTGTGCACAGGTGCCGAAACAGGAGCCGAGGTCAAAACGGGATCCGCAGACTGGGTTGGGGGCTCGAGACCCCGAACGGGCCTTAAGCGTCGCCCATCCTTACGCAATCCCCGCCCCAGCGGTCGAGACCGTGCCAGCTCGTTAAGGTCGTTGGGCGTCCCGGCAATCGCTGTGAATCCAGACTGGGGCTTGGTTGAACGCCGGTTGAAGGCCCTGCTTCCTGCGCGTTCGGTTGTGGCCAAGCGTCAGGAGTTGCTGGCCTACGACTGCGATGGATTGACGCTGCATCGCCATCAGCCACCCCTCGTGGTCCTGCCGGAGACCACCGATGAGGTGGCCGCGGTGGTGCGGTTGTGCAACGAGCTTCAGGTTCCGTTCATTGCCCGGGGCAGTGGAACCGGGCTCTCCGGCGGGGCCTTGGCCGAGCAGGCCGCCCTGGTGATCGCCACCAGTCGCATGCGCCGCGTCATCGCCATTGACTTACCCAACGAGCGCATCACGGTTGAGCCCGGGGTGATCAACAGCTGGGTCACCCGCGCGGTGGCGGGGGATGGCTTCTATTACGCGCCGGATCCTTCCAGCCAGGTGGCTTGCAGCATCGGCGGCAACGTCGCCGAAAACTCCGGCGGTGTGCACTGCCTGAAGTACGGCGTGACGAGCAACCACGTCCTCTCCATGGAGGTTGTTCTGCCCGATGGCAGCGTCACCACCTTGGGTTCGGGGATGGCCGAGACCCCCGAGCTCGACCTGCGCGGCGTCTTCATCGGCAGCGAGGGAACCCTGGGGATTGCGACGGCGATCACCCTGCGTCTGCTGCGTCAACCCGCCTGCGTCGCCGTCTTGCTGGCGGACTTTGCCTCGATGGAAGCGGCCGGGGAGGCCGTGCGTCGGGTCACCGCCGCTGGGGTGCTGCCCGCGGGGATGGAAATCATGGATCGGCGCTGCATCCACGCCGTGAACGATTTCTTCGGGGTCGATGAGTACCCCCGTGAGGCCGCGGCGGTGCTCCTGGTGGAGCTCGATGGTCACCCCCTGGAGGTCGAGGAGTCGGTGCGGTTGGCGGCCGATCTTTGCCGGGAAGCCGGGGCGGGTGGCGTTCGCGAGGCCTGGAGCCAGGAGGAGCGGGATCGGCTTTGGAAGGGCCGCAAGAGTGCGATCTCAGCCCTGGGCCGTCAATTCCCCAATTACTACCTCCAGGACGGAGTGGTGCCGCGCACGGCCCTGCCCCGGGTCTTGGCCGCCATTGAGCGGCTGAGCGAGGAGCATGGCTTGGCCGTCGCCAATGTTTTCCATGCCGGTGACGGCAACCTCCACCCGCTGATCCTCTACCGCTCCGATGAGCCGGGGGTGAACGAGCGGGTGACCGCCCTCGGGGCAGCCATTTTGAAGCTCTGCCTCGATGCCGGCGGCAGCATCAGTGGCGAACACGGGGTGGGCAGCGACAAGCGTTGCTACATGGACTGGATGTTCAGCCCGGACGATCTCGAGACGATGCAACTGGTGCGCAGGGCCTTCGATCCCGATGGGTTGGCGAACCCCGGGAAGATCTTCCCCACCCCGAAGACGTGCGGCGAATCGGCTCGCCGCTGGGTCGAGCTGAAGGAGGAAGGCCGCAAGCTTCCTGAAGGAGTCGAGCTCTATTAGGGCCAGCTCTCGTCCTCGTCCTCTTCGTCTGGCGGCCAGGCCAGATTGACGACGACGGGGGCATGGTCACTGGGCTGGACGTTGCCTCGGGGTTGCTTGTCGATCACACAGCCGGTGGCGCA
>JAAZUZ010000216.1 GCA_018623875.1 Synechococcus sp. HW_metabat.21 | reverse complement strand
GGGCCGATGAAAACATCCAGCTCTTCGATGGCCCCTATGGCCTCTATGTGAAGCAGGGCAAGGTGAATGCCTCGCTTCCTGAAGGCACCACGGCGGACACCATCACCCTGGAGCAGGCTGTCGAATTGCTCGCCGCCAAAGCCGCCTCAGGCAAGGGCAAAGGCCGCAAGACCGCGGCCAAATCCACAGCAGCGAAGAAGCCTGCCGCCAAGAAAACCGCTGCTAAGAAGCCAGCAGCTAAGAAAGCTCCGGCCACCACCAAGACGGGTCGTCTGCGGGCTAGCGCTGTGAGGATCATCAAGGCGGCTGACAGCTGATGGCGCCTCTGCGCTGGGGGGCTGCGCTGCTGTTGGCGGGTGCCTTGGCTGGATGCCAGGGCACATCCCTGGGTGATCAGTTGTCCCAGAGTTTCTCGGACCCGCTTCCGGCGACTCCAGCGTCGCCTCCTGCCCCAGCACCTGCGTCTCCGGCGAGACCCGCGGCGCCCGCTCCCGCCGCCAAGACCGAGGCGGTTGCGGCGGCCCCCAAGCCAGCCCCGAAGCCCGTCCCGGCTCCTGCTGCGCCCCGCCGCAGCGCACCGCCTGCCCCCTATCGGGTGACGATCAAGCTGCCGGCAGCGGATCCCTCCGCCCCTGCGGAGGTGCTGACCCAGGCCTTGCGCGCGGCGGGTTTGGCCTTTGAAGTGGAGACCATCGAGCGCGTTTCCAACCGGATGACGCCCATCCGCAGCGCAGCGCCCAATCCGCGCTAGGCCGGCCTTCCACCATGTCCTTGAGTCGCCGTCAGGCCCGACAGCTCACCGATACGGCCTACCTGGCGGCGGCCACCGCCTTGCTTTGGGTTGGCCTCTATTACCTACCGGTGGGCGGTGCTCTGTTCCGGTTGGCGTTGCCCCTGCCCTTGGCCCTGTTGCAGCTGCGCCACAACGGCCGCTGCGCCGTGGAAGGGGTCACCGTGGCGGCCCTGCTGTTGGTGGCCTTGATGGGGCCGATCCGAGGCCCGTTGGTGCTCTTCCCCTATGGATTTCTGGCCCTCTGGCTGGGCTGGTGCTGGAGCCGTCGCCTGAGTTGGTACCTCAGTTGGGGAGTGGGATTGCTGATCGGCGCAGGCGGGTTCCTGGTGCGGGTGGCCGTGCTCTCGATCCTGCTGGGGGAAAACCTGTGGGTGCTGATCACCTCCGCGGCCTCCCAGGTGCTCGATCGACTGCTCGGCTTGGTGAATGTCGGTGGGGGGCCGGATCTGTTGCAGGTGCAGCTGATGGCCTTGGCTTTGGTGCTGCTGCAAAACCTGATCTATGTGCTGGCGTTGCATGCGGTGGCCCTCTGGATTTTTCCGCGGCTGAAGAGCCCGATCAGTGAGCCGCCGGCGCTGCTGCGTCCCCTGCTCGCCCTCGATCCGCTTTGAGCCTGGAGCGCCTCAGCGGAGCGCCCGAGCTGGCGGGGCAGTGGTGTCAGCGTCTGGCTGCCGCTGCGCACCAGACCCGGGTGCTGTTGCTGCTGGCGGGGACGGACACGGCGGCCGTTGAGGGCATCTCGGCGGCTGGATCAACACCGAACTCCCGCCGCTTAACGGCCGCAGCGGATGCGGAGTTGCTCTGGCGGGGCCCCGCCGCCGAGCGACCCCACGCCTTGCCGCCCCTGCCGGCTGGGGTCACACCGGCCGTGATCGCCTGGGCCGTGCTGCAGGAGTTGGACCTGCCGCCCTTGGTGTTGAACCTGGGGGCCCCTGTCGCTCCCGCCATTCCCCATCTCCAGCTCAACCAGTCGCCGGCCTACTGCCTCAGCACGGGGGCGGCCATGGCCCCTGATCGGGTGCAGAGGCTCTGGTCCTGGGGGGAGCGCTGGGGACGGAGCTTGGCGCGAACCGGACAACCGGTGCTGCTCAGCGAGTGCGTTCCCGGCGGCACCACAACGGCCCTGGCGGTGCTGGAGGCCCTGGGGGTGCCCTCCATGGGGCTGGTGAGCGGCAGTGTCCGCCAGCCCGATCACCAGCTGAAGCAACGGCTGGTGCAACAGGGGTTAGCGGCGGCCCGGCTGCCCGGGGGCGCAGGGCCCCAGGCCGTTTTGGCGGCGGTGGGGGACCCGATGCAGGTGGTGGCGGCCGCCCTGCTCAAGCGGGCGGCCCTTGGCGGTGCACCGCTGCTCTTGGCGGGCGGTAGCCAGATGGCGGCGGTCTGGGCCCTGGCCATGGCGGCCTGTCGGCCGGATGAGCGGGAACGGCTGGTCCGCCAGGCGGCTGTGGTCACCACCGCCTGGGTGGCCCATGAATCGGCCAGTGATTTTTCGGGTCTGCTGGCGCAGTTGGCTAGCCGCTTTGGCGTTGAGCCGCTGGCCTTCGCCACGGGCTTGCGCTTTACGGGCAGCCGCCGGCCGGAGTTGCTCGATTACGAGCGCGGCTACGTCAAAGAGGGCGTTGGCGCTGGCGGCTTGGCGGCCCTTTGGCAGCTCAGTGGTCGCCCGCTGCAGGCGCTGGTGTCCGCCTGTGAGCTGGCCTGTGATCAACTGCTGCACTCCGCCTAGGTTCAAGGCCTGTCGTCCTCGGTTGTGACCTCTCGCCGCCAGCTGCTGCAACTGATGGGTTCGGTGGTGGCCCTGGGCACGGCGGCTGGATGCGCTCCCGTGCGCTCGGATGCGCCGCAGCTGCTGAGCGTGAAGGGGGATCTGCCCAAGGCCTGGTTGCAGGAACTGCCCTCTCCCTGGCAGTCCCAACGGTTGGAGCGCCCCGAGCAGCTGCTGAGCGTG
>JAAZUZ010000215.1 GCA_018623875.1 Synechococcus sp. HW_metabat.21 | reverse complement strand
GATCAGATCGAAGTCTTCCGCCGTGAAGCCCATGGCGGTCTGCAACCGGAGCAGATCCAGCTCTCCCACCTGACGGGTCTGGTTCCAGGGCTGAGGAGACACGCTGCGGCGGTGCTTCTGCAGCCATTCGCTGTAAGGGAAACGCCTTGCGGCGTCTTCCTTGACAGACCAGTTGTCGAGCAATTGGCCGCTTTCCAAGTCAACAGCGAGCATTTGACCGGGGCCAAGCCGCCCTTTCTGCACGACGGTCTTGTCGCTGAGATCCACCACACCGGTTTCGGATCCCATGATCACGAACCCATCAGCGGTGGTGCACCAACGCGCCGGGCGCAGGCCATTGCGATCGAGGGTGGCACCCACCCGCTTGCCATCGGCGAACACCAGCAGAGCCGGGCCATCCCAGGGCTCTTGAATACCGGCGTTGAATTCGTACATCGCCGTCACCTCAGGACGGCTGTCGAGATCGGGCTGGTTGCGGAACGCTTCCGGCACCAGAGTGATCAGGCTGTCGGTGATCGAACGACCACTGCGGACCATCAGCTCCAGCGTGGCGTCCAGGTTGGCGGAATCGCTGAAGGCTGGATTAACGACGGGGATGAGATCGTCTGCTGCCTCTCCCCAAACGTTCTCCAGGCTTGCTTCGGAGGCCTTGGCCCAGTTGAGGTTGCCCAGAAGGGTGTTGATCTCACCGTTGTGGCCGAGCAGACGCATGGGCTGGGCCAGGGGCCAGCGCGGAAGCGTGTTGGTGCTGAAGCGGCGGTGATAGACCGCGAAGCTCACAGCAAAGCGAGGGTCGCGGAGGTCGGCGTAGTAGTGCGCCAGAACCTCAGAGCGCACCATGCCCTTGTAAACAACAGTGCGGCTGCTCAGGGACGCGACGTAGAGCTCATGGGCGGCATCGCCTCCGAAAGCGGCACGGATACGGGCTCCGATGCGGCGGCGCAGACGCAGTAACAGTCCTTCGAAGTCGGCGTCTTCAGCATCACCATCCAGAGCCCACTGCTCAATCACAGGAGCCGTCGCGCGAGCCAGAGGGCCCAACACCGAGGCATCCACGGGAACCAAACGCCAACCCAAAGGACGCAGACCAAGCTGCTTGGCCTCCTCGTCGCAGAGACGTCGCACGTCTTCGCGGCAGCCTGCGTCGGTGGGCATGAACATCATGCCCAGACCCTTCGCTGCACCTGCTTCGGGCCAAACCTCCCGTAGAAATGCCCAGGGGATCTGGCAGAGCACACCGGCGCCATCACCGGAATCTCCATCACCTCCACATCCACCCCGGTGCTCCATGCAGCCCAGGCCTCGAAGGGCTTGCTGCAAAACCCAATGGCTTGCATGACCCTGCAATTGCGCAAGGAAACCAACCCCACAGGCATCCTTTTCTCCAGCAACAGCTTCGGGAGCAGCGCTGTCGCTGTAGGGCCAGGCAGAGGAGGAAATTTGGGTCATGTCTTTCGGTCGAATCGGTCGTCAGCCGCTACGAATGCACCCGGCGGTGCTGACGCGATTAACGATCCTAAGGAGGCGTGGTGCATCCCTGAAATCCGGCTAGCGTCCAGCCCATGATTTCGCCCCCGCCGCTAGCACCTCCGGTCCCGGAAGTCCGGCCCGCGAACGTGATGCGAGGTGGGCGTCTCAGGCTGGCCGGCATCGAAGTCAAGAGCCCCTGGATGTGGGTGGGGAGCCCTCAACAAGCCCCAGAGCAGCTGTGGCTTCCCCTCGATGTGCTGGTGGCACGCTTTGGATTCCACAGGCAGCCGACGCGCGCTGGTGAAGCGCTCGAGTGGTACAGCAAACGCAGCCTGCTGAACCAATTTCAGCAACGCACCCTCGACGACGAGGTTGCCCTTGAAGTGAGCGACTGGTTGCGCGACCTGGGCGTGCAGCTGAGGCCGGCC
Organism: Synechococcus sp. HW_metabat.21; assembly: GCA_018623875.1. GTDB lineage: Bacteria > Cyanobacteriota > Cyanobacteriia > PCC-6307 > Cyanobiaceae > Vulcanococcus. The sequence continues at coordinate 846 of JAAZUZ010000215.1, read as the reverse complement.
GGGCAACTTCTCACTGTTCAACTCCCTGCCCCACGAGTGCTGCGCCTGAGGCGCGGGAAAGGCAGCACCTCAGGCCGGCTGGTTTTGGATCTCGCTGGGCCTGCTTTGCTGCAACGCCATGGCAATGACCTGCTTCTCAGCCTGCGCTCCACCCCCACGCAGGACGGTCAGTTGCGAGCTCTGGGCCTGCGGCCGCGACGGGGACGCGATCGCCTCACTCTCGACGGACAAGCCTCAACACTGTCCACCCTCACCTTGGGTGAACCGTGGCGAATTGTTCTCGACGGACTCTCAACACCAAGTCGATCCGTACTACGAGGACGAGATCCACTGGCGGCATCGCTGCTCAACCCGGAAATCCAACGCTTGATTCGCCTGGGGCTGGTGCTGGACAAACGGATTGTGAAAGTGGGCGTCAAGCCTGTGTTGATCCACCGTGTCGGGGCCGATCCAGGGGCGCAAGGCCTGCAGCTACTCCCGCTTGCTCGCCCCAGCGGCCAGAAGGGACTGCGCTTCCTCAATCAACTTGCACACCCTGCTGGCGCCCTGATCGCCATTAACGGAGGATTTTTCAACCGTGTGCGCCAACTCCCCCTGGGGGCAGTCAAACGCGATGGGGTTTGGTTGTCCGGGCCGATTCTCAACCGAGGAGCCATCGGCTGGAACGGCGACGGGAGGCTTCAGTTCGGACGGTTGCGACTTGACCAAGAACTTGTTGTTGCCGGTGGCAATCGCTGGCGGCTGAACCATCTCAACAGCGGCTACGTGCAGCGAGGCCTAAGCCGCTACAACCGGGCCTGGGGAACGATTTATCGAGCCTTAAGCGGCCAAGAACAAGCGATCACT
>JAAZUZ010000005.1 GCA_018623875.1 Synechococcus sp. HW_metabat.21 | reverse complement strand
GATCACCCAGGGATGTGCCCTGGCATCCAGCCAAGGCACCCGCCAACAGCAGCGCAGCCCCCCAGCGCAGAGGCGCCATCAGCTGTCAGCCGCCTTGATGATCCTCACAGCGCTAGCCCGCAGACGACCGGTCTTGGTCGTGGCCGGAGCTTTCTTAGCCGCTGGCTTCTTGGCAGCGGTTTTCTTGGCGGCAGGCTTCTTCGCTGCTGTGGATTTGGCCGCGGTCTTGCGGCCTTTGCCCTTGCCTGAGGCGGCTTTGGCGGCGAGCAATTCGACCGCCTGCTCGAGGGTGATGGTGTCCGCCGTGGTGCCTTCAGGAAGCGAGGCATTCACCTTGCCCTGCTTCACATAGAGGCCATAGGGGCCATCGAAGAGCTGGATGTTTTCATCGGCCCCCTCGGGGGTGCCGAGGTCCTTGAGGGCCGTGCGGCCACCGCGGCCGCGCTTGGGCATCGCCAGGAGTTCCAAGGCACGGGAAAGGCCCACCATCAGCACGTCGTCTTCGGCCTTGAGGGAGCGGTAGTCCTTCTCCCCTTTGCCCTTGTGGTGGACCACGTAGGGGCCAAAGCGACCGAGCCCCGCCTCCACCTTCCCGCCATCGGGGTGTTCGCCGAGGTGCCTGGGGAGGCGCAACAAACCCAGGGCGTCCTCGAGACTAAGGTCCTCAGGCTTGGTGCCCTTGGGGAGCGAGGCGCGTTTGGGCTTGGGGTTCTCGTCACTGACCTGACCCCGCTGCACATAGGGCCCGTATTGGCCGAAGAGCAGATAGACCAAATCACCGGTCTCAGGATCTTCCCCAAGGGCCTCCGGGCCATCCGCCTTCTGCTTGAGGATCAGCTCCGCTTTTTCGGAGTCCAGATCCGCAGGGGTGATCTCGTTGGGAAGGGTGGCCTTCAGCAGCTCTTCGCTGCCGTCTTCCGCCACCCGCTTGGTTTCCAGATAGGCGCCGAAACGACCGATCCGTACGACGCAGGGAAGCCCCTCGAGGGCAATCGTGCGTGAAGCGGTGGGGTCAATATCGCCCTCCCGCTGCTGCACCTGGGTCTCGAGCCCCTTGTCGCCTTTGTAGAAGCTCTCCAGATAGGGCAACCACTGCACCTTGCCGGTGGAGATCTCGTCGAGGGTCCCCTCCATTCGCGCTGTGAAACTGGTGTCCACCAGATCGGGGAAGTGCTCCTCCAACAGGGCGGTCACGGCAAAGGCCGTGAAGCTGGGGGTCAGGGAGTTGTTTTGCAGCGTCGCGTAACCGCGATCGACGATGGTGCCGATGATCGAGGCATAGGTGGAGGGGCGACCGATGCCTTCCTTCTCGAGCATCTTCACCAGGGCAGCCTCGCTGTAGCGAGCCGGAGGCTGGGTTTGGTGACCCAGCGCTTCCACGGCCTTGCAACTGGGGCTATCGCCAGTTTTCAGACTCGGCAGCAGAACTTCCTGCCCTTCAAGGGCGGCATCGGGGTCATCGCTGCCCTCGACGTAGGCCCGGAAGAAACCGGGGAAGTCAATGCGCTTGCCATTGGCGCGGAAGCTGGCGGGCCCGAGGCTGCCGCCATCGACCTCCAGCTCAACGCTGAGCATGGTCAGGCGCGCCTCGGCCATCTGAGAGGCCACGGTGCGCTTCCAGATCAGCTCGTAAAGGGCCAGATCCCGGCCATCCAGACCAGTGGCAGAGGGGTCTCTGAAGCTTTCACCCGCAGGACGAATCGCCTCGTGGGCCTCCTGGGCATTGCGGGCCTTGGTGGAGAACTGACGGGGAGAGCCGCTCAGGTACTCCTTGCCGTATTTCGCAGCTACGCAATTGCGGGCCGCGTTGATGGCTTGGTCGCTGAGGTGCACCGAGTCGGTGCGCATGTAGGTGATGAAGCCCCGCTCGTACAGCCCCTGGGCCGTGCGCATCGTCTCGCGTGCCGACAGGCGGAGCTTGCGGTTGGCCTCCTGCTGCAGGGTGCTGGTGGTGAACGGCGCAACCGGTTTCCGAGTGGTGGGCTTTTCCTCAACGGAGGAGACCCGCCAGGGGGCGGCGAGGACCGCTTCGCGCAGGCTGCGGGCATCGGCCTCACTCAGCAAGCGGACTTTGCTGCCGGTCTTCAGCCCGCCGGTGTTCTCGTCGAAGTCAGAACCACCGGCAATGCGCTCACCCTTGAGGTGGGTGAGTTTGGCGTCAAAGCCGCTGCTGCCCTGGGCTAGCTCAGCCTTGAGATCCCAATAGCTGCCGCTCTTGAACGCCCGCCGGGCCCGCTCCCGTTGCACCAGCAAGCGGACAGCCACCGATTGGACCCGGCCCGCGCTTAGGCCCCAAGCCACCTTCTTCCAGAGAAGCGGCGAGAGGGTGTAGCCCACCAAGCGATCCAGGATGCGGCGCGTTTCCTGGGCATGGACCAGCTCCATGTCGAGCTCGCGGGTCTGCTCCAGGGCTCGGCCGATGGCCTCCTTGGTGATCTCGTGGAACACCATCCGCTTGACCGGAACCTTCGGGTTCAGGAGCTGCAGCAGGTGCCAGCTGATGGACTCCCCTTCCCGGTCTTCGTCCGTCGCAAGCAGGAGTTGATCGGCGCCTTTGAGGGCGTCTTTGAGTTCCTTGACCGTCTTCTTCTTGTCCTTCGGAACCACGTAAAGCGGTTCAAAGTCCTTGGTGGTGTTCACGCCGAGGTTGGCCCACTTCTCGCCTTTGTGGGCCGCGGGGATCTCGCTGGCGTTGTTGGGCAGGTCGCGCACGTGCCCCATCGAGGCCTCAACCTTGAAGTCCTTCGGCAAGAACCCGCGGATGGTGCGGGCCTTGGTGGGGCTTTCAACGATGACCAGGGTGTGCGCCACAGGCAGGCGGTGAACCGCTTCCCTCTTTATCGCACCGACCGTCAACCCCGGCGAGAAACTCCGAAGGTTGACGCCAGCGCGGCTACAGTCCAGCCCAACGGGCGTGTTTCAAAACAGCTGTGCTCTCTCTCCTGGCTGCCGCCGACACCGTTACGACTGCGGCTGCTCCAGCGGTGAACGCCATCACCTCGCTGCAACTCAATGCATGAGCCATCGCACCAGAGGGTGCGGTCCTGCTGGCGATGGTGGCCTGCCTGCTCGTCGACTTAGCGGGCGAGAAAGCGGCTGCCCGTTGGGTCCCCCTCTTTTCCTATGTCGGCCTCGGCGGTGCGCTGGGCTTGCTGGCACTGCAATGGGATGCGGCGCCGCTTGAGCCCTCCTTCCTGGGTGCCTTCCTGGCCGACAACCTCGCCATCGCCTTTCGGGCTGTTGTGGCGGCCTCAACCTTGGTCTCCCTACTGATCAGCTGGCGCTACGTGGAGCGGGCCGGAACGCCCGTCGGCGAGTACGCCGCGATCTTGCTGGCCGCAACCCTCGGAGCCATGCTGCTCTGCGGGGCCACGGACCTCGTCAGCATCTTCGTCTCCCTCGAAACGCTGTCGGTCGCCAGTTATCTGCTGTCGGGCTACATGAAGCGCGACGCCCGCAGCTCCGAGGCCGCACTCAAATACCTCCTCGTGGGCTCGGCGGCCGCCGCGGTCTTCCTCTATGGAGCCTCGCTCCTCTACGGCCTGACGGGCGGAAGCACCAGCCTCGAAGCCGTTGGCCTTGCCCTCCAGACCAGCGCCTCGCCGGTGGCAGCGATTGCCCTGGTGTTCGTTCTGGCGACGGTCGCCTTCAAGATCGCCGCTGTGCCGTTCCACCAGTGGACCCCTGACGTCTACGAGGGATCCCCCACTCCGGTGGTGGCCTTCCTCTCCGTTGGATCAAAAGCCGCCGGTTTCGCCCTGGCGTTGCGCATCCTGGTGGGGTGCTTTGAACCCTTCGAAGCGCAGTGGAAGCTGCTGTTCACGGTCCTGGCCATCTTGAGCATGGTTCTGGGCAACGTCGTGGCCCTGGCTCAGACGTCCATGAAGCGGATGCTGGCCTACAGCTCCATCGGTCAGGCCGGCTTCGTGATGATCGGTCTGGTCTGCGGCACCGAAGACGGCTACGCCGCCATGGTCCTGTACATGGCCGCCTACCTCTTCATGAACCTGGGGGCCTTCGCCTGCATCATCCTGTTCTCCCTGCGCACCGGCAGTGATCGGATTAGCGATTACGCGGGTCTCTATCAGAAAGACCCTCTGATCACCCTGGGCCTGAGTCTCTGCCTGCTCTCCCTCGGTGGCATTCCGCCGATGCTCGGCTTCTTCGGCAAGATCTATCTCTTCTTTGCAGGCTGGGCTGATCAGCAGTACCTCCTCGTGGTGGTCGGTCTGCTCACCTCTGTGGTCTCGATCTACTACTACATCTCGGTGATCAAGATGATGGTGGTGAAGGAGCCCCATGAGGCCTCCGAAGTCGTCAAGGCCTACCCCGAGGTCAACTGGAGCCTGGCTGGACTGCAGCCCCTCCGCGCCGCACTGGTGTCCTGTGTGGCAGTGACCGCCGTCGGTGGAATCCTCTCTAACCCGCTCTTCACCTGGGCAAGCGGTGCCGTTGCAGGTACCCCGATGCTGCAAAAAGCTCTCGCTTCGGCCGCCGGCCTCCCGGTTGGCTGATGGCCGCAGCGGTCGTCGCCGAACTGGAACACATCCGCAAGACCTACGGCAGCGGAGACACCACGGTTGTTGCCCTCGATGACCTGAGCATGAGTGTTCAGCGCGGCGAATATGTCGCCGTGATGGGCACCTCGGGTTCAGGCAAGAGCACGGCCATGAACATCTTGGGCTGCCTGGATCGCCCAAGCAGTGGCAGCTATCGCCTCAACGGCACCGCCGTTGAGCAGCTCACGGACGATCAGCTCGCCGATCTGCGGAACCGAGAACTGGGATTCATCTTTCAACAGTTTCATCTCCTTCAGGAGCTCACCGCCCTGGAGAACGTGATGCTGCCGATGGTCTACGCCGGGGTTCCCGCCGAGGAGCGCGAGGAACGCGGCATCCGCGCGCTCCAGCGCATCGGCCTTGGTGAACGGCTGCATAACAAGCCAAACCAACTCTCTGGCGGTCAGCAACAGCGGGTCGCCTTGGCCCGGGCAATCATCAATCAACCCAACCTGCTGCTGGCGGACGAACCCACGGGGGCCCTGGATTCCCGCACCACCGCCGAGGTTTTGGACCTTTTTGATGAACTGCACCAGCAGCAGGGCATGACGATCGTGCTGGTCACCCATGAACACGATGTGGCGGCGCGGGCCCAACGGGTGGTGCATTTCCACGACGGTCGCCTAGTCAGCAGCGGGGCTGGCTCCCAGCTTTAGCGGCGAGGCCGCTCCAAGCTGTTGATCAGCTGCCCCATCAAGAGGGAAACAGCATCGGTCTCGCGCAGGGCGGAACCCGGGTCGAACTCACCGGGATCCACCGCGACCCAGCCACCGGAGACCGGCTGCCGCAACTCGAAATGCAGATGGGGCCCCGTACTCAAGCCCGTGCTGCCCACCCGGCCGATCACCTCCCCCTGCAGCACGCGATCACCGGCACGGACATACAGCTCAGACAGGTGGCCATAGAGGCTGCGGCGCCGCGGCCGCTGGTGCTCCACCTCAACCGCCAAGCCATAGCCACCGGCCAAACCGCTGCTGACCACCCGACCCGCCAAGGCCGCCACCACCGGGGTGCCCTCTGGAGCGGCCAAGTCCTCGCCGGCATGGAGACGCCACCCCCCCAGCAGGGGATGCAGCCGCCAACCAAAACCACTCGTTTTGAAGGCGGAGCCGATGATCGGCAGCAGCAAGCGCCGGTTGCCATTGCCGGCCACCGGCGCCGGCCGAGGCGTCACACGAAACACGTTCCCCAGGTCGAAACGCCCACCCAGAAGGGCCGAGACCGGAACCGAGAGCGGCGGACGCCGTGCCCCCTCCCGGCGCAGCCCCCAGCGCAAGGCGATGCCACCACGGCATTCCCGCGCCGAGAGGGCACCGGAGCGGCAGGCCTTCTGAAAGGCCCCCACATCCAGGGGCTGCAACGTGGCTCCGCCCCCCCGCAGGGCCCGACGCTCCGATGGGGTCACGATTCCCTGGCGCACCAAGGCATCGAGGGACTGGTCAAACCGCTTCGGGGGCGGAACCGCCTGAAGCTGCTGCAGGGAAGGCCGCAGAGGGGGGGCCAGCGGCTCAGAGCTCACCGGTGCCGCCAGGAGCCATGGCGTTAGGAGCAGCCAACGGAGCCATGGGGGGCGAATCACAGCCACCGCAGCAGAAGCAGATACAAATCTAGGGAGGGCTAAAAACGCCGCCGCAACACCGTCGAGCCCGATGCATTGTCAAGCTGCAATCCCCCATCCAGGCTGAGGCCGGTGATCCTCCAGCGCTGGCCGTCATGGTCCAACGGGCCGGAGTTCCACAGACGCTGCTGGGCCTGACGCCGCACCAACTCCGGCTGCTCCGCCGCAGCGGCAGCCCATTCGAGGGCACGCAAGATGCGGGCACCTAACGCCGCGGGGGGCTGACGAACCAACAGCTGCTGCAGGCTCACCGCCCCCGCCGGAACGGCATTGGTGCCGTTCAAGCCCAGACCCACCCGGGCATAGCGGACGCGGCCCGCCCGCCAGGCCAGGCGCGGCAGGAACCCACACAGCTTCAAGCCCGACACCAGCAGGTCATTGGGCCATTTGATCGCAGGCTCCAAGCCCAGGTCCTCCAACTGCAGGGCCACACCGACCGCGACGGCCAAAGCCAAGGAGGCTGAGCGGTCAGGGTGAGGGGGCCAGGGCAAGGCGGCACTTAACCAGAGGCCTCCGGCGGGTGAGGACCAAACGCGGCCCTGCTGGCCATGGCCAAAGCCCTGGCGTTGGGCCACGATCACCCTCGCCGCGGCCCCGATCGGCTCACGCTCCAGCCAACGGTCCAGTTCCAGCTCCGTGCTGGCACAGATGGATCGCACCTGAATGCGCCAGGGCAGGGAATAGTCCCCTGGGACTTGGCGCAACTGACGCGCCAGGGTCGCGGCGCTTAAAGGCTGTTCAGCCATGCCCCCATGCGCGCGGCCCCAGCCTCCAGGGTCGCCGTGTCATGGACGAGCGCCAGACGGGCAAATCCTTCTCCCCCCTCACCAAAACCATTGCCCGGCGTTAAACACACACCCGTGGCATCCAGAAGCTGGGCGCAGAACTGCTCGGAATCCCAGCCGCGCTGGCGTGCCTGCTCAGGCAAGCTCAACCAGAGGTAGAGCGCCATCGAGGGGCGCTGCACCGGCCAACCAGCCGCCGTCAAGGCCGCCATCATTCGATCCCGGCGCTCCCGATAGATCGGTTTGAGCCGCTCGGGCCAGTCTGGCGCCTGCTCCAGGGCTGCGATTCCACCCGCCTGCAGGGCGGAGGACTGGTTGAAATCCACCACACCCTTGAGTTGACGAAGGGCCTGGATTAACGGGGCCGCGCCGATCGCGAAGGCCATCCGGAAGCCCCCCAAACACCAGCCCTTCGAGAAGGAGAAGAACTCAATGCCGCACTGGCGCCAATGGGGTGAGCGGAGCAGGGACGGAGCCTCCCCCTCCAGGGCCAAGTCGACATAGGGGTTGTCGTGGGCCAAGACCAGACCATGGCGCACCGCCCGTGCCGCCGCTTCATCGACCCAGGCCTGCTCGCCGGTGGTGGCCGTCGGGTTGTGGGGGAAGCCCAGCACCATCAACTTCAGCGCGTCCCACTCGGCCGGACTGAGCTGATCAAAGTTGGGGGCAAAACCAGTCTCCGCCTCCAACCGCAGAAAACGCGGCTGGGCCGAAGCCAACCGCAGACCCCCAAGGTGGGAGGGATAGAAGGGATCGAGCAGCAGCGCGGAATCTCCGGGATTCAGCACCGCCAGGGGCAGATGGGCCGTTCCCTCCTGGGAACCCACCAGAAAGAGCACCTCGGTGGCTGGATCAACCGCCACTCCAAAGCGACGCTGGGCCCAAGCCGCGACCGCTTCCCTCAGCGGTGCAGTGGCGCCATGCAGACAGTAAGAAGCGCTTGCGGGGTCCCCCAAACGCTGGCGGATCGCCTCAATCGCCACCGGCGGGGGCTGAAGATCCGTCGATCCCAATGAGAGATCGAGCAAAGGGGGCAGCCCGGCCTCAGGCCGGGCCCGATAGGCCACCTTGCGTTGGTCGTTGCGGGCGAAAACGCCGCTGCCTAAGCCACGAACCCGTTCAGAAATCGAGAACGGATCAGAGCTGGGCATCCAAGAAAGCCTGGAGCTGGGGCTTCGCCATCGCGCCTTCGTGGCGGGCGATCTCTTTGCCGTCCTTGAAGAGCACCAAGGCGGGCAGTCCCTGAACTTGCATCCGATCGCGGCTCGCGGGGTTGGGATCGGCCTCCAACTTGCCCACGGTCAGACGACCTGCGTAGGCCTCAGCCGCCCAATCCATCATCGGAGCCATGAGACGGCAGGGGCCGCACCAGGTGGCCCAAACGTCAACCAGGACAGGGGTCGAGCACTCCAGCACCTCGGCCTGGAAGTTGGCATCGGTGAGCTGAAGAACGGACACGGCGGCAGTCATGGGTCTGGCGATTGTATGGAGGGCTCAGAGCTTGTCGATCGAACGCCTGAGCTCTTCAAGCTCCGTATCAACCTCGCTCACCTTGACGGGCTGCACCCCTTCCCCACCGGCGGGCAGTGAGGGCGCTGCTTCAGCTCCCGACAGCTTGCCCTTGAGGGCTTCGAGCTCGGAATCCACTTCGGGTGCCCCTTCCAAGGCAGCGAACTGACTTTCCAGATCAGCCCCAGCCAGTTCAGCGGCAGCCTGGCTACGGGCCTCGAGGGCTTGCACCTTCTCCTCCATCTGGTCAAAGGCGGCCATCGCCGAGTTCGTGCCGAGATTGCCCACGGCACTCTGGAGCTGCTCCTGGGCTTGGGCGGCTTGGGCCCGCGCCTTGAGCATGTCCTTTTTGGTTTTGGCTTCGGCGATCTTGCTCTCGAGTTGCACCAGGCTCTTTTTGAGCTGATCCACCTGGCCGCATTGGCTTTGCAGCTGCCCCTGCAGGGCCGTCGCCGTGTCCTGGCAGGTCTTGCGGCGCCCGAGGGCTTCACGGGCCAGGTCCTCTTCCCCTTTCTTCAGCGCCAACTCGGCCCGCTCGTACCAGGTCTTGGCCTGGGCATCGGCCTGATCGGCCTGGTTCTGAATGCGCTTTTGGCTGGCGATGGCCGTCGCGACGGCCTGGCGCAATTTGACGAGATCGGCCTGCATGTCCGCGACCGACTGGTCGAGGATCTTCGCGGGATCTTCAGCCGCACTCAGGGCGGCGTTGGCGTTGGCACGAACCAGCCGGCCGAGGCGATCAAAAAAGCCCATGGAGTGAGCAGAGCTGAGGCCGAGACTAACCAGGGTGGGCTGGCCTGCACAGCGCCACGTCCACTAGGGTCCGCCCATGGGCATCGCCCCCCGCAACCAGACGCGCCGCCAAGGGGAGGTGAACCTCCTGGTGCCGCCGCCACGGCCGCCGATTCAAGGTCTTGGGGAATCCCTCAGCGGCCTGCAGCGGGAGTGGAAAGACGAAGGCAGCCTGGCGGGGCTTTGGCAAGCCTGGCCGCGGATTGCCGGCCCCCAACTTGCTCCCCATTGCCGACCCTTGCGGCTCCACGGCGGACGCCTCGTCGTGGGGGCCAATCACCCCCAATGGCTCCAGGCCCTTCGCTTCAACAAGCACCAGCTGCTCGGCGCCCTGCGCGGGGCGGGCTTCGCCGTGAAGGATCTGCAGTTCCAGCAACACCAGAGCACCCCTCTGCCCCCGGCCGGCAGTGGCCTGGAAGAGGAGGTGTGGGCTCAGCACCCCAGCCGCGTGGACGTCTTTGGGATGGGCTCCTGCCCAAAGTGCAAGCGCCCCTCACCGCTCGGAGAACTCCAGCGTTGGGGGCATTGCAGCTTCTGCCAGCGGGACACGATGGACAACGGCGTCGCGATGGGAACGCCGAGCCTGGAATCGGAGCCTGATCAGTAGCGCTCGGGCCGGGGCTCCTGCCAATCCGGAGCCAGACCGGCCCGTTTGCCCAGGGCTTGGGACCACTGGGCCAAAGCGGGCCGAGGGACTCGCCAGAGTTCGTAGAGGCCAATGGTGCCCAGGCGCTGGTGGGGAACCCCGCGCCAATGGGGTAACGCGGCGGTCGTCCCATCAATCACCACCAGAACACTGGATCCCGGGGTGGCCGGCGTCGGGACCTGTCCGCGACGCGCCTCCTTGGCCAGCCGGTCCGTGAGGTTCAGTGGACCATTGGGCTGAACCCCCTCGTAGACCACGACTTGCTGGGTGTAGTAGTGCAACGAGGGCTTCAGGATGCCGACCATCGCCAGGGGTTCCTGGGGGCGCTGCTGCTCGAGCACCAAGGCCGCCATGCGTCGCAGCGGAAGCTGCCGCAAACGATCCCCCAGCTCAACCATCGGCACCAGGGCCGTCAGGACGAACGCCCCCATGCCCAACTGCTGCACCAAGAGCCAGCCCCGGCGCGCACTGGCGGGGCCCCACCAAAGCAACAGCGCCGCCAACCCACCCAGGCCGAAGCAGAGGGAAGCCCGCTGAACGGCGCCACTGGCCAACAGTGACGCGGAGAGCGTGGGCATCTCCGGCTCATTGATGAGGGGAACCCAGAGCTGCCCTGCCGCCAGGCCAGCGGTCAGCACGGCCACGAGGGCCAGGGTCGTTCCACGCAGGGTCGCTGCCCGCCAGCCCGAGCGCAGCTGTTGCGCAGCCAAGGCGATCAGGAGGCCAGCGGCGGGCGTCGCGGGGATCCAGTAGCTCGGGAGTTTGGTGGCCGCCGCCGTGAAGAAGACAAAAACCGCCAGCAGCCAACAGGCCGCGAAACGTTGAAGGGACTGCTCAGGCGCCACTGGCCGGGGACGCAGGGCGCCAACCAGGCCCGCCAACAGCAACGGGGTGAAAGGCAGCGACGCCACCACCGAGACCGGCAGGAAATACCACCAGGGCTGCAGGTGGTTGTTCACCACACCGGTGAAACGTTGGAGGTTGTGGTAGCCAAAAAAGCTGTCCCAGTACGGCTGGCCTTCCACCAGGAGCTCCAAGGCGTACCAAGGCAACGCCACCGCCGCAGTCAGGGCCAAGCCGCGCCAGGGTCGCCACAGGGCCCAAAGGCCAGGGAGATCCCGTTGCAACAGGGCGAACAGCAAGGCCGTCAGGCCGGCAAGCACCACCGCGACAGGCCCCTTCGCAAGCACCGCCAGACCGAGCACGAGCCACGGCAGCCACCAGCGGCAGAGCCCGGCATAGCGCCACCAAAACAGCAGCAACGCCGCCGATAACAGGCCACTGAAGAGCGCATCGCTGACGGAGATGCGGCTCCAGATCAGCACCAACGGCGAGAGCGCAAAGGCCAGGGCCGCCGTCATGGCCGTGATCGCCTGTTGCGGGGGATCGGGCCACTGGCCCTGGGGGGAGGGCTGGGGCCGGCGCAACAAGGTCCAGGCCAGCAGCAGCATCAGGCCGATGGAACTCAGGGCGGACGGCAGGCGAGAGGCCCAGGTGCCCAGGGGGTTCCACAGGCTCTGGCCCGGGAGGGCATAGCCCAAGCCCATCAGCCAATAGACGAGGGGGGGTTTGTCGTAGCGGGGCAAACCATTGACCCGGGGGGTCAGCCAATCCCCGGTGTCCGCCATCGCCTTGGCGGAGGCCGCGAACAAGGGCGGCGTCTCATCCACCAAGCCGGTCAGACCCAGCCGCCAAATGAACAACAACAGGCCGAAGACCCCGACCAGCAGGAGCACCAACCAGGGCTTGCCATTGCGGGGCACCAGAGCGGATTGCGAGGGGCCTGACCCTATCGCTCTTTCCTGATCAGACCGGCTGTCAGCCACTGCTCGAGCCGCTCCGCCAGGACGGCCTTCGACGCCTGATCCTGCACCCACTGGCGGCACCGACGGCGATCGATCTGATCCACCCGTTCCAGGGCTTCGGCCAGGGCGGACGGCTGATCCGGCTCCACCAACCAGCCGTTCAGGCCCGGCTGAACCAATTCCCCGGGACCACCGCGGCGGTAGGCCACCACGGGGACACCACAGGCCATGGCCTCCACCACGACATTGCCGTAGGCCTCATTCCACTTCGGGGTGTTGAGCAGGGCGCGGCAGCGGCCCAGCTGGGCCTGGAGCGCGGCGGTGGGCAAAAAGCCCCGCCAATCCAAGGTGCCGGGCGCCACGGAGGCCTCAACCCGCTCGGCATAGCCGGGATCCTCCACCAGGCCCCACACCGCCAGGCGTTGACCGACTTGAGCCGCCGCCGCCGCCGCGTCCTCCAACCCTTTCTCAGGGGCCACCCGGCCCACCCAACCCAAGAGCGGATCGGGATCGAGGCAGAGGTTGTAATCCGCCAGATCAAAACCATTTCCCACCACCACAGGGGGCTGCGGCAGGTCGAAATCGGCCGCTTGGCTAGCGGTATGGAAGGCCAGACGCCGTTGATCCCAACGCGCCAGCTCGGCAATGGCCGCATCCATGACCCGGTTGACCGAGCCCATGCTCACCAGGTGAAAGACCGGCAGCTCAACCAGAGGGGTCAGCCAAAACGGCAGCCAGTCGTAGCCGAGGTTCAAGACGACATCGATGGGCTCCTGCAACGCCCGCTGCCAAAGCCGGGGCAGCAGGCCTTGGGCTGGCATCCAAACGTCGGAGGTCCGGGGTGCGTGCTGACAACTCTCTTGGGGGGCACCGTCTTCCAGCACCAGTGCGGCCCCCTGACAACTGGGGGGCAAGCTCGAGCCCTCAGCCGCGGCCACCGTCAGGTGATGACCGCGCTCGAGAAGCCCGCTCACCACGCTCACCAAAGTGAGCTCCACACCCCCGGCCTTGCCACTGCCCAAGGGGCCCAGGGCAGGGGCAACCACCAGGATCGAGAGGGGGCGGGGACTCATGCGGTGACCTCCTGCTCAAGCTCCCAGAGCTGGGTGCGTCGGTTGATCAACACCACGCTCAAGAGCGCCAGGGCGGCCCCCAACCACTGCAAGGGGGTCAACGTCTCCTGGAGCAAGACCACTGCACAGAGCAACGCAAACACGGGGGTCAAAAACGTCAGGGCCGTGAAGCTGGTCAGCTCGGCGCGGTTGGCAAACCAGAAGAAGAGCCCATAGGCCAAGGCACTGCCAAAGAGCGCCGCGTAGGCCATCAGCAGCCAATCGAAGCCTGACCACTCGGGCCAAGGGCCCAAGGCTGCTGCATTCCAGAGCGGCTCCAGCGCCGCTCCCCCGAGCAGGGGTAAGGCTCCAAGCGCGAGGTGCCAACCGGTGACCGCCACAGGGTCGCTATGGCGGCAGGCGTAGCGGCTCAACACCGTCCCCAGGGCCATGGCCAACGCCGCCGCCAGCATCCAGAGCTCACCGTGGCTCCAGGCGGCCTCCCCGAGCACCTCCGGCCCCATCAGCCACCACTGCCGCAGCAGGGACTCTGGCAACCCCAAACAGAGAATCCCGAGCAAGCCCACAAGCAGACCCACCCAGCCCACGGGGTTGATCGCCTCCCCAAACAGGCTTCGGGCCAGCAAGGCCACCAGCAAAGGCTGGGAATCAATCAGCACCGAGCCCAGGCCAGCCCCCGTGCCACCCAGGCCCCGCGCCAGCAAACCTTGAAAGGCCGTGGCATCCACGACGGTGAAGAGGGCAAACCAAAGCCAATCGCGGCGGTCAACCGCCAGGGAGCGGCCCAGAACCCTTGCCGCCAGCAGGACCACCAGCCCGGCCGGGAGCACGCGCATCCAGGCCAAGGTGAGCGGTCCAGCTCCATCGAGCAGGGGGCGCATCGCCGCCATCGCCGTCCCCCATAGGGCAAAGGGGAGCACCATGGCCAGCCAGCGCAGATTCACCGGCTCCAACCGCCCACAAGCTCCTTTTTAAGATCCAGCCACTGCAGATCGACTCGATGCCCTGGCCCTGGCGACGCAAGTCACGCCGCAAACTCGCGCGCATTGCCATTGAAGGGCCCATCGCCTCGGGCACGCGTAAGCGGGTGCTGAAGGCCCTACGCGAGGTCGAAAAGCGTGAGTTTCCGGCTCTTTTGCTGCGCATCGACAGCCCCGGGGGAACCGTGGGGGACAGCCAGGAAATTCATGCGGCCCTGCTGCGGCTGCGCGAGAAGAACTGCAAGGTCATCGCCAGCTTCGGAAACATCTCCGCCTCCGGTGGCGTCTATATCGGTGTCGCCGCCGACAAGATCGTCTCGAACCCCGGCTCGATCACCGGCTCCATTGGCGTGATCCTGCGGGGCAACAACCTCTCACGCCTGCTGGAGCGCATCGGCATCCAGTTCGAGACGGTGAAGAGCGGTCTTTATAAGGACATCCTCTCCCCCGATCGCGCCCTCAGTGCCGGCGAGCGCCAGCTGCTGCAGGAACTGATCGACTCCAGCTACGCACAATTCGTCTCGGCCGTTGCGCAAGGGCGAGGTCTGAGTGAGGAGGACGTCCGTCGTTTTGCCGATGGTCGGGTCTTCAGCGGAGCCCAGGCCAAAGACCTGGGGCTGGTGGATGAACTTGGAGATGAGGAGCAGGCCCGGCGCTTGGCCTGTGAATTGGCTGAGTTGGATCTGGAGAAAACCAAACCGATCACCTTTGGCCAAGAGAAGAACCGATTTGCAGGCGTCATCCCTGGCCGATCCCTGTTCTCCTTCGCCCTGCAGTGGCTCAAGCTGGAGCTGAGCACCAGTGGCCAACCCCTTTGGCTGCATCGTCCATGAGCCCTGAGCAATCGCTCCGCGCCCTCCGTGGCGCCACCACGGCGACGGCGAACAGCCGCGAAGCCATCCAAGAGGCGGTGGAGGAGCTGCTGAATGCGCTGGTGGAGCGCAACAACTTGAGCGGCGAGCAAATCCTCTCGCTCACCTTTTCAGTCACCACCGATCTGGACGCCTGCTTCCCGGCGGCCATCGCGCGACAACGTCCGGGCTGGGACGGGGTCGCGCTGCTGGATTGCCAGCAAATGGCCGTCGCCGGTGACCTGAAGCGCTGCATTCGCCTTCTCGCGCACGTTTGGCTCGAGCAACCGGCGCGCCACGCCTACCTGCGGGAGGCCGCCAAGCTCAGGCCCGACCTGGCCCAGTCCTAAGCAGTCGCATCTGGTCACAACTGCCAGCTGCTTGGCCGCCCACCGAGGTCGGTCCAACTCCCTTACCCCCTGAGAATGGACCGATCGGTCCACGTTTGAGGCGCAATGATCAATCGCAAACGGATCTCCTTGAAACGGACTGCACTCCAGCTCGCCGCCCTTGCCGGCTGTGGAGCCGCTCTCACGGTCGCGCAGCTGGGATTGACCCCCAAAACGGCTCTGGCGCAAGGGACACCCAGCATCTTGGAGTTCCGCTGGGATAACACGAAGGACTACAGAAAGCTCTACTACTTCACGACGAACACAGTTCGTCAGCAACGCGCTGAATACTATTTTTTACTCAAACCGAAGGATCGCAAAACAGCGATCTTGAAGTTGGCCATTTCGATTCCCGAAAACTTCGACACAACGCTTGATCCCAACAAGATCAAGCTCTGCTACATGAAGTCGGGGAGCATGACTCGGCGCACCCGCTGCGAAGAGACCATCCCCGCGACGGTGGAGGTCACCACGGATGGCCGCTCGATCGAGATTTTCCCCGACACCCCGGTCCCCGTCGGCAAGACCATTGGCGTCTACATGCGGGTGATCAACCCCCCCAGCGCTGGGATGTTCCAGCTCAACGCCTTGGCCCAGGCCCCTGGCGCCGTGCCGATCTCCGGTTACTTGGGCAGCTGGCTGATCCAGGTGGATGCCACCTCGGATTTCTGAGTCACCCCGACTGATAAATTGTCGGATCGACGTTGAAGGCGCAGCCGAGCCGGAGCCATGACCAAGCGCACCCTTGCAGGAACCAGCCGTAAGCGCAAACGGGTGTCCGGTTTCCGCGTTCGCATGCGGAGCCACACCGGCCGCCGCGTGATCCGCTCCCGCCGCAAGCGTGGCCGGGCCCGTCTGTCGGTCTGATCCCCGCCACGCTCTAACGGCTTCACCTCGAAGCCAGCAACGCCCCCTCAGCCAACCCCGCGTAGCCCCAAGCCATGGCGCTTTCTCGGGAACACAGGCTGAGGGGGCGTTTTGTCTTTGATCGGATCTACCAAAAGGGCCGGCGTATCCATGGCCAATGGATGGTCCTCAGGACTCTCCCCGCCGAGCCCCAGCTGCTGAAGAGCGATCCCAGGGACCGCCATCCACTGAGTTGCCGTCTCGGGGTGGTGGTGAGCACCAAAGTCAGCAAGCGCTCTGTGCAGCGCAACCGCCTGAGGCGACTGCTGCATGGCCACCTCAGCCGCCAGCTCGCCCACCAGGGCGAAGGGTTGTGGCTGCTGATCTCGCTGAAACCCGGCAGCGCAGACGCAGAAGAGCAGGTCCTCCTGGGAGAATGTGCCGAACTCCTTGCCAAGGCAGGACTGAGACCATGAGCGCCGCCTCCCAACCCGCTCCCGTGGCCCCAGGGGCCAGCATTAATGAAGAGGTCTTCTATGAGGGCGGGCCCGCCAAAGGTGATCTGATCACCAACCTGCTGTTTGGCCTCACCCTGATCGGCATCCCGTTTGCCGTCGGTGCCTTGGTGCGGGCCCTCTGGCTCCGTTTCCGGATCACCAGCCGTCGGGTGGAAGTGACCGGCGGCTGGCTCGGTCGCGACCGCACCCAGGTGGTCTACAGCCAGATCCGTGAGGTCCGCTCGGTCTCCCGTGGCTTCGGCTTTTGGGGTGACATGGTCCTGGTCCTCAGCGACGGCATGAAGCTGGAAATGCGCGCCGTGCCCCGCTACCGCGACGCCCAGGCCTTCATCGAAGCCCGACTGAAGACCGGTTCCGCCGCCAAGAGCTCTGGCACCGCCGGTTTCGGTGGCGACGCCGCCGCCTGAGACACTGACTCACACCTCCTACCCCCTCCGTTAGCGACGCCGTGATCGGATACATCTCCGACAACCTGCTGCTGCCAATCCTGGATTTCTTCTACGGATTGGTGCCGAGCTACGGGCTCGCGATCATTGCCCTAACGGTGGTGATTCGCCTGGCTCTTTTCCCGCTGAGCGCGGGCTCGATCCGCAACGCCCGCCGGATGCGGATCGCCCAGCCGGTGATGCAAAAGCGTCAGGCCGAGATCAAAGCCAGATACGCCAACAACCCCCAAAAGCAACAGGAGGAGTTGGGCTCCTTGATGAAGGAGTTCGGCAGCCCCCTCTCCGGCTGCCTGCCCCTCTTGGTGCAGATGCCGATCCTGTTTGCGCTGTTTGCCACCCTGCGGGGATCACCGTTCGCCGACGTCCCCTACACCCTCAATCTGAAGGTGTTGCCGGCCGATCAAATCGCTGCGGTCGAACCGAAGCCGTTCAACAGCGCCAGTCACTCCATCTTCGTGACCAGCACGGATCACGTCCCCGTGATCGCCAGCTTGGAAAAAGGCACCAAGTTGGGCGTGGGGGATACCGAGACCGTCAGCCTGCACACCAAGGAGGGCTCCAGCTTCGCCTCAGTGTTGAGCGGCGTTGAGAACGGCTCCTCCTTTGCCCCCACCTGGTCCGTCACCAAGGGTGAAGGCGTCGTCAGCGTCGACCAAAACGGTGCCATCCACGCCATCTCGGCCGGTGACGCCACCGTGGAGGCCAAGATCCCTGGCCTGGCTGCCCGCAGTGGCTTCCTCTTCATCAAGGCCCTGGGCCAAGTCGGCTTCTACACCGACGGCGCCATCAACTGGGACATCGCCATCCTGGTGGGAGGCTTTGGCATCACCCTCTTCCTGAGCCAGATCCTCTCGGGCATGGGCATGCCCGCCAACCCCCAACAGGCCACCGCCAACAAGATCACCCCCGTGATGATCACCGGGATGTTCCTGTTCTTCCCCCTGCCCGCAGGGGTGCTGCTTTACATGGTCATCGCCAACATCTTCCAGGCGATCCAGACCTTCCTGCTGACCCGCGAGGCCCTGCCGGAGAACCTGCAAAGCATCCTCGATCAGCAGCTGGCCGCCGAGGCCAAAACCGTGACGGCGACGGTGACCGGCAGCAGCCGCATGCCGTTCGAACCAAAAGGCAAGAAGTAATCGATGGGCGACGGCCTCCAGACCGGTGATCCCCTCCAGCCAGTGCCGCTCCAGGAGCTCCAGCTTCTGGAGCAGGGCAAGCACTGGACCATCGATCAGCGGCTCAGTGAGCTCGACAGCCTGACCCCCGTCCGCGGTCACCTGCACGCGGTCCATCGCGGCAATGTTTTGGAGTTGGACGGCAAAGCCAACACCATCGTCACCCGCTGCTGTGACCGCTGCTTACAGCAGTTCAACCATCCCCTGAGCTTTCAAACCCGCGAGGTCCTCTGGCTCGGTGAACAGGCCAGGGAGCAGGGAATGGACCTGGAGAGCGTCCTGGAGGCCGGCACTGACGTCATCGACCTGGATCCCGATGCGCTCACCGAAAGCATGGATCCCCGGGCCGATTTTGAGCCCGAGCATTGGGTCTTTGAGCAACTCAATCTCCAGCTGCCCGTCGTCAATCGCTGCGGAGCGGACTGCCCCGGTCCCAAGTTGAAGGCCGAGCCCGGTGATGAACCGATCGACCCCCGCTGGGCCGCCCTCAAGAAACTGAACCCATGAGTCAGGCCTGGGCTGACCATCTCGATCTGCTGATCCGTGCCCGGACTCCCATTCTCTGGATCCGCAGCCAAGAGGAGGAGCGCATCGCCAACCTGCTCGCTGAAGCGGCCAAGCGGCTCGATCAACGGTCCTTGGCCCGCTGGGATTTCATCAGTGGCTTAAAGGGATGGGCCGGCCGCGATGGGGAAGCGGCCCGCAATCCCTTAGCAGCCCTGGAAAGCCTGAGCGCCTTACCCGCCGAGCAACCCGCGCTGCTGGTGCTCCACGATTTCCATCGCTACGCCGACGACAGCAGCATCTGCCGCAAGCTCCGCAACCTGGCCTCGAGCCTGCGCCAGCGCCCGCAAACCCTCGTGATCACGGCCGCGGAGTGGCAACTCCCCCGGGAACTGGAGGAGTGCATCACCCTGTTGGACCTTCCGCTGCCCAACCAACAGGAGATCCAGGCGTTACTCGGGAACATCGCCCAGGCCAGCGGACAGGCGATGGGAGCGGAGCTGCTGGAGCAACTCACCCACAGCTGCAGCGGGCTCAGCGAGCAACGCATCCGCCAGGTGGCCGCCAGGGGCCTCGCTAGCCGAGGCCAACTGGGCAGCGCCGACCTTGACGAGGTGCTCGAGGAGAAACGCCAGGCGATTGCCCGCAGCGAGCTGCTGGAGTACTGCCCAACCGAAGCCACCCCAGCCGACATCGGCGGACTTGATGCCCTGAAGCGCTGGCTCGAGCAACGCCACATGGCCTTCAGCGACGAGGCACGCCGCTACGGCTTACCCCTGCCGCGGGGGGTCTTGCTGGTGGGGCCCCAAGGCACGGGTAAATCCCTGACCGCCAAGGCCATCGCCCACAGCTGGAGCATGCCGCTCCTGCGCCTCGATGTCGGACGGCTGTTTGCCGGCCTGGTGGGCGCCTCAGAGGCGCGGACCAGAGACATGATTCAACGGGCCGAGGCCATGGCCCCCTGCGTGCTCTGGATTGACGAGATTGACAAGGGCTTTGGCAGTGCCGATGGCCGCAGTGATGGGGGCACCAGCCAACGGGTGTTGGCGAGTTTGTTGACCTGGATGGCGGAGAAGAGCAGCGCCGTCTTTGTTGTCGCCACCGCGAATGGTGTGGAGAAACTTCCCGCAGAGCTGCTGCGCAAAGGCCGCTTTGATGAGATTTTTCTGCTGGATCTCCCCGACGGCCAAGAACGGCGAACGATCCTTGATTTGCAACTGAGGCGCCGGCGGCCGAATCATCAGATCCCCCTCGATGTTGTCGTGGACCGGACCCAGGGGTTCTCGGGAGCAGAGCTCGAGCAGGTGGTCATCGAGGCGATGCACCAAGCCTTCAGCGAGTCCCGTGAATTCGGCGAGGCTGATCTCAGCAGCGCGGCTGCCCAACTGGTTCCCTTGTCCCGCACCGCGCGCGAACAGTTGGAGCAACTGCAGCAGTGGGCCAGCAGCGGCCGGGCCCGCCCCGCCTCCACACATTGCGGCGGGTAAAGAAGACCAACGCCAGGTAAAGAAGCCCGCTGATCGGTCGCGCTGATTTCGAGGGTCGCAGCAAGCTGCATGGAACGCATCCAAGCCGCAATGGATCAACGCCCTGCCCTCGCCACACAACTGTTGGTTGCTGGCCTCGGTGCTGGTGTCATTACCAGCTACGCGGTTGCCCAAGGACAGAATCCCCTGACCGCCCTGAGCATTACGGTGTTCTCAGCCTTGGCGGCCGTCATGGTCGGCCAGGTCCTCTAGACCCGAGCCCACTTTCTGCCATGCCCGCAGACACGCTCTCGACCAGTCAGCGGGAAAGCCTGATCGACGCCCTGCGTTCCTGCCGCAGCACCGAGGAACGCTTGGCGTTTGCCAAGGACTACACCCAAACCGGTCGCGAACCCCTTTGGGAGTTGATCTGCGACCTCTTGATCAGCCGCTCCATTTCGCGGGCCGTGGCGGCCCACTGGCTGAAGGACCTGATTGAAGAAGGGAAAGCCTCTTAGCGGGAGGTCCGCTCAGCATCCGCCTTGATCGATGCTTCAAGCTGACGCCGCTTGTCTTCGATCAGATGGGCACTGCTGACAAAGGCACAGGCTGTGTGGCCATCTTTGGTGAGGCAAACCTTGTAACCGAGGCCATCGGTTGTGGGTTCAAAGTCCATCAGACGCGTGCCGATGCGCCATTAGAGCTCGCAGGCTCAAAACCAACAAGGGATTGACACCACTAATGTTCAATCCCGCAACGCAGAAGACAGGCATGGACGGACGGCTTGTGGTGATCGGCTTGTTGGTGGTCTTTGCAGGCTTGTACGTCTCGGTTTACTTCGTAACCCAAGGCATCACCCCCCCCGGCTGAAGCAAAGCCGATCTCTAGTGAACGGGCCTGACGCAGTTAGGCCATCAAGATTGGCCTGTTTTGGATCGCCAAGTTCTGGATCTGCCAGGTCGATCTCAGCGGGCCGATCTGCCCTGCTGAGGATCTTTACCAGGATGGATTGGCTGGTCTTGCCCAGGCTGCGGCGCAAGCGCTAGCGAGGGCAGAAACAGGCAGCTAAAACACAAGAACGCATCGAGCCCGCCGGACTGCATGTTCAAGATCTATCGAAAGGTCTCTGAATTTTTGGCTCGCTTTCTGAAGGTTGGTCATCCCCTACGGGTTCCAGCGCTGCTGGTCTCGCTGTTGTTTTTCTGCTTGGCCGCCACCTGGACCTTTTGGGCCACCTGGGGCGTATTGAGCGGCGTGTTGGGCCTCTCCAATGTGATCGGAATCAGTGCCGGAGTGGGAATGAACATCGCAGTCCTCAAGTTGCCCGCTTAGACGCGGCCAAAGCGGAGATAGGCCAGATAACAAATCAGGGTTAGGGCCAAGACCTGAGCCAAGGAGGGCACCAGGAAGCAGCCGACAAGCACCCCCAACGTGAGCAAGACGATGGTGGAGGGCCGCTCGGGATTGAGCGACTTCAAGGGCCCTCCACGAAACGGGTTCATCGGGGGGAGGTGCGGCTGCCCCCCTTATCCAGCAGGAGTGAGGGTCAGACCAGGGGAAGAAATGCTGATGAAATATTTGGCCTTGACATCGGCGCAGCGTTGGCTTGCATCGTCCCTAACAGAGGAGGGGCTGATGGCCGGCTACTGGTATCAGTTCAACAACGGCGATCTGCTCTCCTCAGCGGTGCATCCCTCCGAAGTGGATTGCCAGCCGGCGGCTGCACGGCAAGGGCAAACCGTGTATCAGGTCTTCAGCAGCCGTGAACGCTTCCGGTTGCTTCGCCTGCATCGCCGCAGGGGCACCCCATCCATCGACCTCGATCAGTGCGCCTGAGTCGCCCCATGACAGCCACGGGCCGTGCCGTGCGCTTCATCGCCTTGATCGTGTTGATCGGGCTCTTCGGGTGGATGCTGCGGCAGCAACCACGGACGCCAAAGGCCAGCGGAAGTGGACTGCCGGCCTCCGGCATGGGCTCACCGAGGCCGGGCATGCGCAGCCTGGGGTACTGACAGGGAACTCACCACATGTTTCGCGATCTCTGCCCGGCCCTCGCCAACAAGACCTACTTCAACTACGGCGGTCAAGGTCCCCTACCGACCCCGTCGCTGGAGGCGATCAACCAGAGCTGGAGAACCATTCAGGAGCTCGGGCCGTTCACAACCGATGTCTGGCCCTTCATCGAGCAGGAAACCAGCCGCCTGCGCAGGGCCCTCGCGGGCTGGTGCGGGGTTGGTCCCCATCGGATGACCCTGACGGAGAACGTCACCAGCGGCTGCGTCCTCCCCCTTTGGGGGTTGCCCTGGGAGGCCGGCGATGAACTGCTGATCAGCGACTGCGAGCACCCCGGTGTTGTCGCCGCCTGCCAGGAATTGGCTCGCCGCCACCAGCTCAGCCTGGCCACCCTTCCGGTCCTCGCGCTCTGCCAGAGCACACCCGAGGCGGAATTGGAGTCCGCCGTGCTGCAGCAACTCCAGGCCTGCCAAACCCCCCGGACCCGGCTCGTGGTTCTCTCCCACCTGCTCTGGAACACCGGGGCGGTGATGCCGATCCCGGCGGTGGCTAATCAACTCAAGCAACATCCCAAGCAACCCTGGCTGCTCGTCGATGCGGCCCAGTCCATGGGCAGCCTTCCTGTCGCCGAAGCAGCGCAGGCCTCCGACATCTATGCCTTCACCGGCCACAAGTGGTGCTGCGGCCCCGAGGGTCTTGGCGGCGTGGCTCTCTCGGAGCGGGTCCTCGAGCAAGGCCAACCAACCCTGATTGGCTGGCGCAGCCTCGAGCACGAGGGCAGCGCCGGCAGCAGCTGGCACCGCGATGGTCGCCGCTTTGAAGTCGCCACCTCCTGTGTGCCGCTCCTCAGCGGACTGCGTCAATCGCTGCAGCTCTTAGCGGCAGAAGGCGATGACAACGCGCGCCTCGAGAGGATCCGTCAGGGCAGTCAGCTGCTCTGGCATGGCCTGCAATCGCTGCCGGGTTGCCGCACCCTGCTGCCAGAAGCTCCGCCCGCTGGACTGGTCAGCTTCGAGCTCGAGGGCGTTGAGACCAGCCAAGCCGTGACGGCCCTCGGTGAAGCCGGGATTTGGATCCGCCGACTCGATTCCCCGGATTGCCTCCGGGCTTGCACCCACATCACTACGACGCCCGCTGAAATCGAGGGGTTGATCGCGGCTCTGGCCAAGCTGCGCTAGCAGGGCCGATCGCGCAGGGCCTTCTCGGCCTCCTCGCGGTCATCGAAATGCACCTTTGTGGTGCCCAGGATTTGGTAATCCTCATGGCCCTTCCCCGCAATCAGGACAAGGTCCTGGGGCTGGGCCTTTGCAATCGCCTCGGCAATCGCCTGGGCCCGATCCACGTCGACGCGCAGGGGCGTGCCCTCTGGAATCCCTGCCACCACGTCCTTGAGGATCTGCTCAGGATCCTCCGTGCGCGGGTTATCAGACGTCACCAGCACCTGATCCGCCAGCCGCGCTGCGATGGCCGCCATCTGGGGGCGCTTGGTGCGGTCACGATCGCCGCCGCAACCAAAGACACAGATCAGTTCGCCCTCCACAAAGGGACGGCAAGCCGTCAGGGCACTCTCGAGGCCATCGGGGGTGTGGGCGTAATCCACCAGGACCGCGGGCAAACCTGAATCGCAGCATTCGACGCGGGCCACCTGAACTCGCTCCATCCGGCCCGGCACCCCCTTAAAGCTGCCCAAGGCCTCCAACATCGCCGCCAAGGGGAGCCCCTGCTGGAGCAAAACCCCAATCGCCTCCAGCACATTCATCAGGTTGAACTTGCCCAGCAACGGCGAAGTAAACGTTCCTTGAGCGACCGGGGTGATCAGGGTTCCGCTGACCCCGTTGGGGCCCATCTGCAACCCCTCCATCCGCAGATCGGCGGAGGAGTTCGGCTCCAGGGAGGCCCGCCAGCAGCGCTCGCCCATGCGTTCGGCCAACCGCTCTCCCCATGGGTCATCGACATTGACGACAGCCCGCGCGTCCGGTGCCAGCAGGGGTGCCTCAAACAACTTGGCCTTGGCCTCGAAGTACTCCTCCATCGAGGGGTGGTAGTCGAGGTGGTCCTGGGTGAGGTTCGTGAAGATCGCCCCGGCGAAGAGGCAACCGCTGATCCTCTGCTGATCGAGGGCATGGGAGCTCACCTCCATCGCCGCGATCCGCGATCCGGCCTCGGCGGCCATCGCCAACTGGGCCTGCAGCTCATCGGCAAAGGCCGTGGTGTGCTGCGCTGTCACGCTGTGACCTGGCCAGCGGTTGGTCAGGGTGCCAAACAAAGCCGGTGGATAGCCGCAGCGGCTGGCCAGGTGCTCCAACAGAAAGGTCGTCGTGGTCTTGCCGTTGGTGCCCGTCACCCCGATCAAGGCCAAGCGCTGACTGGGTTGCTGCCAGAACTCGGCGGCCAGCAAACCAGCCCAACGGGACACCGGATCGGAGACCACCAACACCGCATCGCCATCGGCGGGGGGCCGGGCTTCTGCAGCAGCGCGACCAATCACGGCCAAGGCGGCACCGGCCTGAAGTGCCTCCGGCCAATAGGTACCGCCATCGACGGTGGCGCCAGGCAAACCCACAAACACTGTCCCGGCCCCTACCCGGCGGGAGTCGCAGCTCACCCCATCCACATCCACATTCCCCAGCCCAGGGGGAACCGCCAGCCCGACCTGTCGCAGCAGGGTGTGGAGCCGTTGGGACATGGAGAAGGGTTGCGACACCGCTGTTTTAGGTCGGTTCTGGAATGAAAACGTCGCCCTTCAGACCAGTCCCGTGAGCCTCAACCAAGACAGGCTCCAAAGCGGGACTAACAGACCCCCTGCTGGGTCAACCAGCTAGCCAACTGCGCTGCCCCCAACCGGGGCGAGAACCGAGGCAAAACCCGCTCCCCATCGACGCTGCGGTGAATCAAGACGGGGACTTCCAGATCAAAACGAGCCAGCAACTGGGGATCCAGGTCAACATCCAGCGCTTCAAACGGCACCGCGGCGGCGCGCAACTTCTCCTCCAGGCCCTCGCAAAGACAACAGCCCACCCGGGTCACCAGCACCAACGTGGCCATTAATCCGGCACCGGGTCGCAACCGCAGGGCGTCCAGGGGTGGCAACGCAGCAGGCGCTTCAGGGTCAGCCAACTGCCGCGCCAGGGTCCATGGCGTTCAATCGCCTCCAGTCCATAGGCGCTGCAGCTGGGAATGAAGCGGCAGCGGGGAGGCCCCAGCAGGGGTGATATCGCCAAGCGATAGAAGCCGATCAGGGCCAGCAGCAGGCGTTGAAGCAGGCTGTTCATGGGCGCTTCAGGCCGAGCGATAGGATCGTCAACTGGCGTGGCATCAAGCCTTGCAGCGGAGAGCGGTCCCAGGACCACCCCTCCATGCTCTCAGGCAAGCCACGCCTGAATCAACCTGAACAGCAGTTCCTATGTCTCGCTACCGCGGCCCTCGCCTGAGGATTACGCGGCGCTTGGGAGACCTTCCCGGTCTCACCCGTAAGTCCGCCAAGCGGTCTTATCCCCCCGGTCAGCACGGCCAAGCCCGTCGCAAGCGCTCCGAATACGCCATCCGACTCGAAGAGAAGCAGAAGCTTCGCTTCAACTACGGCATTTCCGAACGTCAGCTGGTTCGCTACGTCAAAAAGGCCCGTGCCCAAGAGGGCTCCACGGGTACCAACCTGCTGAAACTGCTCGAGAACCGTCTCGACAACGTTTGCTTCCGCCTCGGCTTCGGCCCCACCGTCCCCGGTGCCCGTCAGCTGGTGAACCATGGCCACGTGACCGTGAACGGCCGCGTCGTGGACATCGCGAGCTACCAGTGCAAGGCCGGCGATGTGGTCGCCATCCGCGAGCGCAAGCAGAGCAAGAAGCTGGCTGAAGGCAACCTGGAATTCCCTGGCCTCGCCAACATCCCCCCTCACCTCGAGCTCGACAAGAACAAGCTCACCGCCAAGGTCGGCGGTAAGTGCGAGCGCGAGTGGGTCGCTCTCGAAATCAACGAACTGCTGGTGGTGGAGTACTACTCCCGCAAGGTCTGATCCCGATCAGACACCCCTCCGTTCACCGAGCCCCCGCCAACGCGGGGGCTTTTTTGTGCGTTGTGAGGCTGGTTAAGGGAGCCGGCCTCAGCCCCCGATCAAGGTTTCCAGCGCTTGGGTGACATCGTCCTGGCGCATCAGCGATTCACCCACCAGCACCGCATCGGCACCGGCGCTCTGAACCCGGTCAAGATCATCGCGGCTGAAGAGCCCGGACTCACTCACGAGCAGGCAACCCTTGGCGCGCAGCTGGTCGCCGTAGCGCTCCATCAACTGATCCGTGGTGGCCAGATCGGTATGGAAGGTGGCCAGGTCGCGGTTGTTGATCCCGATCAGCTGGACGCCATCGAGGGCCAGAACCCGCTCCAGTTCCGCCGCATCGTGCACCTCAACCAGCACCGTCAGTCCAAGGCTGGTGGCCACCTTGAGCAAGTAGGCCATGTCCTGATCGCTCAGGATCGCCGCAATCAACAGGGCTGCATCGGCCCCGGCCGCCCGCGCCTGAAAGAGCTGATACGGCGTCAGGATGAAGTCCTTGCAGAGCAGCGGCAGGTCCACCACCTGACGCACCTGCACCAGTACCTCAAAGCCCCCCTGGAAGAACGGCTTGTCGGTCAGCACCGACAGGCAGCTGGCACCCCCAGCGGCATACCCCTTGGCGATCGCCTCCGGATCGAAGTCCTCGCGGATCACCCCCTTGCTCGGACTGGCCTTCTTGACCTCAGCAATCACCGCCGGCTTGCGGCAGGCCGATTTCAGCGCGGCGAGGAAGTCACGGGGGGCGGGTAGGGCCGCCACCTGACGCTTGAGTTGATCCAGGGGCACCCGATCACGGGCTGCCGCCACTTCGCGGTCCTTCTCCCAGACAATCTTCTCGAGGATGTTGCGGGGCTCGCCCTCCTCGTGGGGACAGGCGTACTCGAGGTGAGCCACCTTCACCTTGGGGTTCGGGGGCCTGCGGCGAATCTCCATGGTCGTCTCCTCAGGCAGCGACCGCCATGGCGGCCTGCTTGTACGCCACTTCAACCACCTCGCTCAAGGTGGGGTGGGTGTGGACTTCATTGGCCAGTTGCTTCACGCTCTGGCGGCGGGCCACGGCATTGGCGATCTCCTGGATCAGATCAGCGGCGTGGAGTCCATAGATGTGGGCACCGAGGACTTCACCGGTGGCCTTGTTGAAGAGCAGCTTCATCAAGCCATCGCTCTCCAGCTCCGCCAGAGCCTTGGAGTTGGCCTTGAAATAGCTGCGCACCGAACCCAGCTCAAAGCCCTCCTTGGCCGCCAACTCCTTGGCATCGGCTTCGCTCAAGCCCACCGAGCTGATTTCCGGATGGGTGAAGGTGGCCGCCGGGATCGAGCGGTAGTCGATCGTGCGGGGGTGCCCCAGGATGTTGTCCACGGCGACCGTGCCCTGGGCCGCTGCGGTGTGGGCCAGCATCATCTTTCCGGTCACATCACCGACCGCCCAGAGGTGGGGGACCGGCGCGCCGTTGACCAGCACCCGCAGCTGATCGTCCACGGGAATAAAGCCGCGGTTGGTCTCGATGCCGCAGGCCTCCAGGTTCAGCTCCTTGCTGGTGGGGACCCGGCCAGTGGCCACAAGGACCGCGTCCACCTCCAGGGTCTCCACGGGCTCACGGGTCTGCATATCGACCAACTCGATCTGAACCGGAGCACCGGGCTTGATCGACTTGGCCAACACCCCCGAGCGGGCATCGATATCGCGGCCATCAATCAGGTTGCGGGCGGCGATCTTGGCG